>SFGF01000005.1 GCA_004556655.1 Lachnospiraceae bacterium
AAAAATGTCAGGGAGGTCACCCAGACCGGATTTCGGACGGACTGACTACAGGTTCAAGATAAATGATAATTTTGGGATGCTTCATGAAACAACCCTGATCCCCAGATACTTCCTGCTTGCTTTTTTACCCTTAACTGATATAATAAATATTACCAAATCAACTTATAAATCGTATAATCTAGAAGGAGTTCTTATGCATAAAATAATCAAAAAAATCGGAATCACACTTCTTTCTTTTTCGCTTATGTTTCCTTTTCAGCTCTATTCCCCCAGTACTCAGACGGTTGTTCAGGCAGCTGAAAATGCAAAAATCCATTATCTGACACTTCCCGAAAACACTGAGGCCATTCTTCTGGAGTGTAATGGAAAATTTGGTATGGTGGATTCCGGTGAAGATACCGATTACCCAAGTGGGGATGATCCTCGTTATCCCGACAGGGGCGAAATATCCAAAGGCTTTGGATATGAAGATGATGTTATAGCTTACTTGCAGTCTGTCGGTGTCACAGAAGATAATTTTGAATTTTATATCGGCACTCATCCTCACAGCGATCATATCGGAAGTGCCGATGAAATCATCAGAGCCTTTCATCCTAAGCGAGTTTACATCCAGGAATACAAAGACTCTTATATTTCCAATTCCGGAAATCTTTGGGATAATCTCTATGTATATGATAACATGATTACGGCCGCTCTGGAAACAGGTGCCACCCTCATACAGAATTTCGACCCTGCAAAGCCTCTGTATCCGGAAACGGTCAGTTATTCCGGTTCACTAAACTGGACTGATGGTAATAATAAGGATGGTTTGCGTCCCACATCCGTTCAGGTTGTTTTAGCCAATCAGGACACAGGAGAAACTCAGTCACAATCTATAAGCCCGGACTCTTCCGGAAACTGGAACTTTGTTTTTGAAAATCTTCAAAAATATGATGATGATAAGACAGCTTATAACTACTCTGTTTCACTTGAAAATATTCCTTCCGGATATTCTGTTATAGAAACAAGTGCAGGACAGTTTACTCTTATTCATATACCTTCATTAAAAAGTGATTGGATCCCTGTAAACTGGAAAGACGAAGATTCTGACGGCAGTTCCCGCCCTTCAGAAATTGATATAGAAATCCAGAAAAAAGAGCTGGATTCCTCAACAGATACTGCTTCCTGGGAAGCAGTACAAAGTCTGACAATTACCTCTGATGAAACCGGTGCATGGGGAGTTGCTTCTGAAAGTCTTCCCCTTACTGACGAATCAGGAAACACATGTGAGTACCGACTGATTGTACTTACGCAATCTTCTGATTATATATTCGAGACAGAAGAAAATGACGGTGCTTTTGTGATTCAGGCTATTTACACAGGAGATCAGACAGTTTCTTCCTATGGACTCACAGATGAACCTGGCACTGTAGAAGATAATACCGGAACCAGCGATAATCTGCGAACCAGTACTATACCGGTTACCGACCAGGTAGATCCTGAAAATACACTGGATCCCAATAATTCAACAGAAGATTCTGTAGCTGCTCAGACAGGATTGTATGATGATCAGGATATGAATACAACCTCCACCCCTGTTTTTACTCTTGGTGAAGACATGACTATTCGTATCATGAACTATGATACAGATTACAAGATCAATCCCAAACCGGATGCCAACTACTTCTGTCTGGGGGTTCTCGTAGAAGCAAACGGTATACGTGCTTTTCTTGCCGGTGATATCAATAATTATGAAGGAACCGAGACTGTTCTTGCAGAACAGTTAGAGCACGTTGATCTTCTGACACTAGGACATCACGGTTATTATGGTTCCAATACCTACAGTTATGTTGACAAATTAAATCCTAAAGTCATGGTTATGGCTGGTACATTCAGCGCTGTCTCTAATCAAAGCATCAATGGTGAAATAGGCACATTGGATACTTTGCTTACCATGGGTGAAAAAGGCATTCCCCTATACGTAACAGGATGGTATCACGATATTATACCCGCTCTTGTATTTAATTTTGACAGCAGCTTAAGTAATAATATTCCGGATAATCTTGCTTTTATAGGCGGAACACAGCATACATCTCCCTATGAATATATCTATTACTTAGACGGAATTCCAACGCAACATACCGGATGGGTAACTTCCAACGGATATACCTGCTACTATGATAATTCTATGCACAGTGTACGCGACAAATGGATTCAGGATAGCGATGGTAGATACTCTTATCTGAACAGTAACGGAGAACTTGCCATAGGCTGGGTTTGCTATGAAAACAAATGGTATTATCTGGATGATTCCGGTTGTCTGAAAACCGGCTGGATTAATGATGGAGATTCCTGCTACTATACAGATTCTTCCGGTGCTATGGTAACCGGTGTACAGACGATTAATGGTGCAGAATACTATTTTTCTTCCTCCGGTATTATGGTCACTTCCACATGGGTAAACAATAAATATTATGGAGCTGACGGAAAATGGATTCCTGACTATAAAAACCAGAACTGGCAAAAAGACAATATAGGATGGTGGTATCAAAGACCTGATGGTTCCTGGCCTGCCAGCCAATGGGAGTTGATTGACGGCAGCTGGTATTATTTTAACAGTAAAGGATATATGTGTACCGGATGGCTGCAGCAGGGAAAAACCTGGTATTACCTGAAAAGCAGCGGTGCAATGGTCACCGGTATGCAAAATATAGATAATTCCTGGTACTATTTTAGTTCCTCTGGCGCTATGCAGACCGGATGGGTAAAATACAGCAATTCATGGTATTACTTTGGTTCCAATGGCAGTATGTATGGACAAGGCTGGCATTTAATTGATGGAAAATGGTATTATATGTATGCTTCCGGTGCTATGGCCGCCAATACATGGATCGGCTCTTACTATGTAAGCAGCAGCGGAGCATGGATAAAAGATTATTCGGAAAACAATACCGACCGCTGGATAAAAAGCGGATCTCTCTGGTGGTATCGCCATGCAGATGGCAGTTACACTCGATCAGATTGGGAAAAAATCAATGGAAAATGGTATTACTTTGATGCAAACGGCTGGATGAAAACGGGTTGGTTAAAACTGGGTAATACCTGGTACTATCTCACGGAAAATGGTGACCGGGTAGAATCCTGCTGGAAATGGATAAATGATAAATGTTATTATTTTTATTCCAATGGTTCTATGGCTTCCAATACAACAATTGATGGTTACTACGTTGATGCCTCCGGAGCATGGATACCATAACACAAAGGAACCGTATAGTGAAATTATAATACAGCTTTCACTATACGGTTCCTTTTCATTTATCTATGCTTATGTTTCACAATCGAAGAAATAATAGATATCAATAATGCAACTCCGATCAATCCTGCCAGTATATAAATAATATACTGATATAACTGTTTCATATTCTGCTCTGCCTGCTGCTTTTCCGACTCCGATAAACCAGACGGTTCCTCTGTTTCCGGTTCTTCGGCAGAAATTATTTCCGAAGTCATCTCTTCTTCCGGTGTGGGCTCTTCCTTCACTCCGGTTCCCACAAAATAATCATCATTATAATAATAAGCTTCTGCTGTCACATCGCCGCTGACAGTTTCCACAACTTTTAGATCGGTCACATCTTTTCCGTTCGGAATCGTTACATATCCTCCCGGCACCTCCACTTTACTGAAATTATCGAATCCGTAATTGAACATATTCGTCTGATCCTGACAAAGTTGTCCCAGTTCATCTGCCCGCATAGTTACTGCGATCAGCGTCATTCCGTTTCTTTCTGCTCCGCTGACCAAAGTATTTTTTGCAGAATCGGTAACTCCTGTTTTCCCTCCGAAACAACCCTCATAGTATTCCGGTGCTGACCGTACGACCAATGGATGATGACTGGAAAAACTCCTTGTCTCTGTGTTCATATTGGTCGGTTCAATGACAAAGCTCTGAGTTCCGATAATTTCCCGGAATGTATCATTTTTGATTGCTTCCCGAAAAATCAAAGCCATATCATACGCTGTTGAATAATGATTGTCATCCGGCATTCCACTGGCATTGACAAAATGAGTATTCATACATCCCAGTTCCTGTGCTTTCTGATTCATCATATCCACAAACGCTTCCACAGAACCGCCCACATGCTCAGCAATCTGAGTAGCCACATCATTAGCGGAACGGATCATCAACAACAACAAACACTGTCTCATGGTAAGGACTTCACCTACCTGCATTCCGGCATTTCCACTTCCTGCAACCTGATCTCCCTGACAAGTTTCTGTAAATGTGACTTGTTCATCCAGACTGGAATGTTCCAATGCAAGCATACAAGTCATTATTTTTGTAATGCTGGCTGGATATCTTTTTTCATCCATTCCCTTATTATAAAGGATAGCACCTGTATCCGCATCCATCAGGATTGCTGTCTCTGCGTAAATATCAGGTCCCTGTGGCCACTCTGATATGCTATTCGTTGAAATCGAATACGATGCTCCATTTTCCACAACAGAGGCCTGAACACCAACCGTCATCATCAAAATCGCACATATGAGTATTCCAGCTGCTACACTCCGATATATTCTTTTCATGTTGTTTATTATCCTTCCTGATTCTATTGTTTTAACCATCTTATATCTCCTGCAAATACTGCCATTTGCATGTTATTTCATTTTAACTTAAATTAATATCCACTTCAAGCTTTTCTTAGAATGTTTTATTGACTTTAACGTACCATGATAATACAATTAGTGATATCGACGATAAGATTGGCATAAACAGAAAAAGCATGGATTATCAGTATTGCCGGTAAAAATTTCAACAAATTAACGAATGTGATGATAGGAGTATCATATGAATATAACATTTACTTTTATTTTACAAATGCTTTTATTCTTATTTCTAGGTTTATTAATATGCTATGTCATAGGTTATGGGGTTGCAAATATACTGCAAGCATACTTCTCATGGTATTCCTTGTTTGCACTTGGATTTGTCACATTGCTTGGTTGTCTGGAAATGTTTGGCTGGTTCTGTGTAGCTTTTCGTATGTGCCGCTTTGTTTTTGAACTGCTTATGGTACTTGTTACATTTGGGCTTTTCGCACTAGGAATAGCAAAAAGGAAGAGTAGCAAAGCTCGAATTTCAATTAAAATTGATATATCTATGCTACTTGCTCTGGCAGCAATAATTATAATGCTTGTTATGACATGGCTTTATTATCGTCCCGATGCAGATGATTCCTTTTATGTCAGCAATGTTACATTATTTGCCAACAGTACAATTATTAATCCCTATGACAGTAGTTTTGGTATACAGTCTTTAGGTACTGTTCCAATGTATGACTTCCAAATATGGGAACTATTTATGGCAATCATCAGTAATATATTCCACCTTGAAGCAGTAACCATGATGCATACCGTTTGTTTACCATGGCTTTTGTTAATCTCGTCTTCTGCATTTATGCTATTAGGTGATGTGTTGACAAAGGGAAATGTTAAAAAAAGTATGTATTTCTTTACTCTATTAACAATATTCCATTTATTTGGTGGATATGCTGTATACTCGGAAGGAAGTTTTCTATTATCGAGAATATGGCAAGGGAAGGCCGTGTATCTGAATGTAGTACTTCCGGTTATGATTGCTTTAATTCTTTCCAATATAAGAAAAGATCTGCAATATTTTGGAATACTTATATTATTATGTGTTTTGACCGGTATAGCACTAAATCCTACCAGTATGTATGTTATGGGTTTTGAACTTTTGTTTATGACTATTGTGCTTACATGCATCAATCGAAAAAAAAGATACCTATTACATATAATCCCTTCAATTCTTACAGTAATATTTTTTACGCTCATGATTTATTTACGGGCAAGCAAATTTGATGGTCAAATAGAAGCCGCATCATCAACAACGACAACTTTTGTGAAAGACACTTTTCTGAATTTTTTCGGAACCGGCAAAACATATATTCTATTATATATTATAGCAATAATCATTATTGCACTATTGGGTGATACGGTAAGCAAAGTATACACGATATATACTCCATTGGCATTATTGTTAAGTGTTTGGAATCCATGGCTCGGAAGATTGGTGGCAGAACATGTGACTATGGTTCCATCCTACTGGAGGGTATTCTGGTTGATTCCCTTTGGACCTGCAATCATTCTTGCTTGTCTCCTTTTATACGAACGGGCAAAAAAATTTCGATTTTTACAAGCAGGATGTCTACTGATCAGCGTGGCAGCATTAAGTCTTCCTGGAAAATGGATGTTTACCTCAAACAATCTGTTCATTAAATGTAATAATGTGGAAAAAATTCCCGATGAAGTGATCAGCTTTGGAGAAATTATCTTACTGGAAAATAATGAACCTGTTATTCTATCGTGTGATGCCTTCTCTACAACTTTGAGACAGAAATACACTGAAACTGAATTGATTTTTTCCAGATATCAGTATATATTGGATCTATTTTTATATCGAGGAGAACAACAACAAGCAGAGGAAAGAACTTATTTAATGAATGTAGTAAACGGCAGTACTGATGATTATTCCAGATTAGAATCATTGCTACAGAAATATTGTGTAGACTATGTCATTACAAAGTATGGACATACAAATCTGGAACAAACACTAAAACAAAATGGATGGCAAATCAAGGTGCAAAGTCCATCATATCAGTTATATAGCAGATAAAATACAAAACCGCCTTCTTGGCGGTTTCATTCTGTATAAATCATTCATTACATTTATAAACAAGAACTCAGTATCACACTCAGTAAATAGTTGAGGCTATTAATTTTTCTTCCCATATTCATTCCTCTTTTTAAATATAAAACATTTTTGTATTGCATAGCTAACAAAAAACAAAATGGTATCAATTATTACTTTCATAATAACTTCATCCAAATGCAAAACAACCGTTGCCATTTTCAGAAGAAACGCAGAACAAAACATTTGGATTATGCATAACATCAAATATTGCACTGCCGTTGATGAATACGACTGTTTACTCGCAAAGACTATATTTCGATTCATCAAGTAATTATAAGTACCCGACAGTATCCTCGCAATAATTGTAGAAACAATAATTCTTTCTGTAAGATCAGTTAAAACCACTTTGCTGCAAAATGCAAATAATGTAATATCTATTAAAAATGAACTTAAAGCAACCAACACATAACTAAGAAACGTTTGAAATAACAACTTATAAATTTTAATAGAATCTTTAATTGGATGAAAATGAGTTCCCTTATTTTCTTCATAATACACGGTATGTATTGTTTCTTCCTGAATCTTATGTTCATGTGCCGCCTCTATGAGCATCGCAGTCTCATACTCAAAACGATCGCCCCCTATGGACAAACACATATCTATCATATTGTTAGGAATGCCTCGAAGACCTGTCTGTGTATCAGAAACGGAAATACCTAATACCAAACGGAATATTAAACTAGTGACTTTGTTACCAAACCGGCTCTTAAAAGGAACATTATTCTGATCGAAATCACGCACACCAAGAATTAAGTTTTCAGACGATTCTTCTAAATACTGAGCAACTTTAATAACATCTCCACACAGATGCTGACCATCGGAATCCGCAGTAACAATTCCATAATAACACTGATAATCAAAATGTTCCTTATAATATTGCAATCCTGTCCGAAGCGCCTTTCCCTTGCCAAAATTATGTTCATGAGTCAATACAATTATCTGTGAATAACTTTCTATTTCCTGAAACATCCTCTTATCAGAGCTGCCATCATCCACAACAATAATTTTTTCAAAACCAGCTTCAATCAATTCCTCAAGATAAGATTTAAATGAAAAAGGCGGATCTAAAGCAGGAATTAAGATAACACAATGTGTTTTCATAAAGATGCCTCCAAAATATATATTGATAAAAATTGGTAATTCATTATAACATATGCTAATAAAAAAAGATACTCTCATACCTGTTTTTTTCTTTAGGTCATTTATTCATTAAGTATTATTTTACGCCGTTTTAGTTTTCTCCGCTCATCTTCTTGCCCCGACTTTTCAATCATGCTATACTGTGTCTATATGGGTTAATAAGGGGAGACTATGAAACAAAAATCGATTCACACATATAAATATATATCTTTGCTCCTGATTTTTTTTCTGTCAGTTCTGACTGTTCTGCCTGCTGAAGCTGTCTCAGGAGCGTTAAAAACTTCAGATCTGGAAACCGCCCAGTGGAACATGGTGGCAGAATCCTCCATCATAGATGAATCCGGACAGCTCCAATCCATCTGTGCAACCGACCAGTATATCGTTTGTCTCGTAAATGGAGATAAGTATACAACAAAACCTGATACACTGATTGCTTTTTATCGCAACTCCACAGACGCCAATGGCAATCCTGTGGAGCAGTACAGTTATGCCTTTCACGTAACAGAAACAGACTACGAACATGGCAATGGCATGACCTATAACCCTGATACGCAGGAAATAGCCATCGCCGGTCTTTTTACTAACGATTCAGCAAATGCCGGAGCTGTCTTTCTTGTGGATGCCAACACTCTGCGATTCAAGCGGAAAGTACAGGTGGGTGACGGAAGCATGAATTATTTCGGCATCGATTATGACCAGGAAAATGGAAGATATATCCTGATGGCTAATCGAGTGGCCGACTATTCATTTATCTTTACTGACAGTGAATTTCAGATTACAGATACGTTGAATCTTCACCTTTCCAACAGCAGAAGCTCTTTTCAGGATTTCTGTGTGGCAGGAGATTCCATCATCAGTATTCCGTATATGCAGAGAGATGGATTTATGAATATCGTTGATGTCTATTCCATTTCCCAAAAGCAGAGAGTGGGAAGTTATTATCTTACGCTCCCCGGGCATGATGCTTTTGATGTAGAACCGGAAGGCATCTGTCAGCTGGAACCGGGACATCTCCTGATGGCCTCTATTATTAAGGGAACCACCAATTTTCGACTGTACGATATTACACTGCCTCTTGTATACAGTGTAATAACCAGCGCAGAAAACGGCACTATCACAGAAAGTGCCCTGGAAATTCCCCAGGGCGAATCCTACACTGTTTCGTACAGTTGTGAAGAAGGATTCCGCCTGCAAAAGCTGATCGTAGACGGTGCAGAACAAAATATTGAAGATTTTCCTGATTCATACACCTTTACCGATCTTCAGACTGATCATACGATACAGCCTGTTTTTGAAGAAATACCTCGATACACGATTACTACTTCTGCAGAAAATGGAACCATCGATGAGTCTCCTTCCGCATTAGAACACGAATCTCTGACGATAAATTTTTCTCCCAATGAGCATTATGAACCGGGCTCCCTGACTGTGGACGGAAATCCTGTTAAGATCGATACAGATGAAACTTCTTATACTTTTGATGATCTGACTTCCGATCATACCATTGTAGTTACTTTTCAGGCGATTCCCACCTATACGCTTACCATAAAAGCCGAAAACGGAACGGTCAGCGAAGATGAAGTTACCCTGTACCGGGGAGAGACTTATACTACAAAAGTTTTTGCAAAGAAATATTATACTCTGACCAAATGTCTGGTTGACGGGAAAACTACTCATCTCAAGCAAAAAGATGGCAATATCACGTTGGAAAATATTCAGGGAAATCATACGATCACTCTTGTGTATGGCAGAATCTGGCTTCGTGTTCTGCTGATCTGCTTACTTCTTGTTGCAGCCTTGGTCTGCGCACTTGTGCTTCTGCATATCAGGCGTGAGAAAAAACGTCGGCAGCGTGCAAGAGAGCTTCGAAGAATGCGCCGGGAAGCAAGGGAATTCTTTGGCGAACTGGAAGAACTGGAAGAACACCAGAACCAGCCGGATAATACTTCCGTGTCTGCAGAAGAGCTGGATACACTACTGAAAGAATTAAATCTCTAAACATAAGAAAACCCTTGCAGAATTATCGTTTTTTCAGATACATTCTGTAAGGGTTCTGTTTTACTCCAACATTTTATTAATTACTGTAAAATCATGCACTGCGTTTTTTCCGATTTTTATTATTTTATGAAAATTAATGGAATTCGTTCCGCCCTGCCTCGCACGGAATGTAATAGGGATAAACTTAACCCCGCATCCTTTCTTCTCATATATAACAGAAATCAAAACATTAGACAAATTATAATTTTCAGGAATAAGTCCAATATATTTTTTCAAAGTATTTGTTTTCATCAAACGAAATGGTGTATTTGCATCCGTAACTGTAACCCCAAAGCATATTCTGATTACATATTTTAATACTTTCGTCACAAATACTCTGGATATTCCATCTTCCCTTTTATTCCTGTGACCAATGACCATATCATATTCCTGTCTCTGGTTCCAAAACTGTTCAAACTCTTCCGGCAGCGTCTGCCCATCTGAATCTGTCTGGAAAATATAATCTGCTTTCTGCTGAATAGCATATTGATAACCATACAAAATGGTTGCACCATGTCCGCTGTTTGGCTTTGTCAGTACTGTAACCATCGGATATTCTTTGGCAAACCCTGAAATGATTGAAAGTGTATGATCTTTGCTTCCGTCATCAATGATGATCATTCTGGATTTCCCACCGCCATTGTACTTCTCAATGATCGGATACCAGGCTTCCATAACTTTCTGAATCGTTTCTTCCTCATTGTATGCCGGAATTACTATATATAAACTGTCCATCGATTCCCTCATTTCTTATATTCCAGCCATAGATACTTTCACCTTACCCACGCTCTCAGATATTCCCCGCTGCAGGCACCCTGGTGCGGATTAAACTTTTCATTGAACGTTTTATATTTTTCTCTGTATTTTTCCACAATCTCCGGCAAATTTCCCATGTTTTTCAACAATTCTTCCTGGGTTTTTACCACCGGTCCCGGAAGCATGTGGATATCAAAGTAAAAATCTCTCATCTCATTTTTATAAGCATCATAATCATACATATAAAAAAGAATCGGTCTTTCCAGTATGCCATAATCAAAAAACACACTGGAATAATCCGTAATCAACACATCAGATACCAGATACAAATCATTCACATCATCCAGATCCGATACATTCTTTATAAATCCATCATATTCATCAAAATCAAACAGATTACTGATAAAATAATGAGCCCGAAACAATACTATATATTCTTCACCAAGCCGTTTTTTCCATTCGTGAAAATCCACCTGCAGCTGATATCGGTAACCCTCTCCTGGCACATGCTGATTTTCCCTCCATGTAGGAGCATAAAGAATCACCTTTTTCCCCTCAGGAATCCCCAGTTTTTTTCGAAGTACGGATATCTCCTCTTCTGTCACCAGGTACAGCCTGTCATTTCTCGGGTAACCTTTTTCAAGAAAAATGTTTTCTTTTCCAAGTGATTTCAAATGAAAAGCAGAAATCATTTTTTCTGTATAAAAAGGTGAAGGCGATGGCATACGGGTGAATTTTTTTGCTTCTCCGAGATAATTCTCTCTCACTTCATTCAGATTTCCTTTATTTTCTGCATAATACTCCAGATCATATCCCAGTTTTTTTAGTGGTGTACCGTGCCAGCACTGAATATATTCCTGCTCCTTCTTTGGTACTACTTCTCTCGGCAGCCTGGAATTCGTAATCCAATACGCAGCCTGGGCATAGGCCTGATAATATTCTTTCTTCCGATATTCCACAACCCGGGTATTTTCATCCTGTTCGAGAAACCGGTATTCTTCCGGATTTCGAAATGCCCAGACTTTTTTCCATGATGCATAATAGGGATCCTGCAGCATTGCCTGATAAAGTGCCTTTGGACTGCAGGCATACTTTTTTCCCATAAATGCTTCAAATACCACAGTATGGGGCTGCACTTGTCTGACTGCCCCATACTGATGTCTGTACTTTTCTGTTTTTACTTTATAATACAGTTTCAGACTCCACTTTTTCGTCCAGGGAGTCATACTGCACAACTTCCCCATCCATTTCCAGATATTCATTGCTCTCTCCTATAAAAATCAGGACATAAATTCATTATAGGCTTCCAGAACTGTCTTTGTATCCCCCTGCATCCGTACTTCTCCTTCATGAAGCCACAAAAGACTGGTACAAAGTTTTTCCAGTGTTTCCGTACTGTGGGAGACGATTACAACTGTACGATTCTCATCCATAATCAGCTCTTTCATTTTCTTATAACTTTTTTTCTTGAACTTGGCATCTCCTACGCTGAGCACTTCATCAATCAACATAATATCCGTTTCAAGAACTGCTGTAATGGAAAAAGCCAGTTTAGAATACATACCGCTGGAATACGTCTTCACCGGCATATCAATAAACTTACCCAGGTTTGCAAATTCAATGATTTCATCCATCTTATCCCGAACCTGCTGCTCCGAAAATCCAAGAAGCATACCGGACAAAATGATGTTTTCACGTCCGCTTAACTGCTTCTGAAATCCCACACCGATTGACAAAAGAGAGACCGAATCGGATTCCAGTTCAATACTGCCGGAATCCGCCGAAAAAATACCGGCAATGGCACGCAGCAGAGTGGACTTGCCACTACCGTTCTTTCCAACGATTCCCAGAATTTCTCCCTTTTTCACCTCAAAAGAAATCCCTTTCAGTGCTTCATACACTTCCAGCTTACTTTTTTTTAAATGGAAAAAACTTTTCCGAAGAGAAAGAGATTTTACACATTTATAAGTAATTTTTAAATCCTTTACTTCTATCGCATTTTCCGGTTTCATCTAAATCACCTTTACATAATGATTCTCATTTTTATAAATAGTTACAATTCCAATGGCAGACAAACCAAGTCCCACCACAAACCAAAATAAAATCAATCGTCTGTGTGGAGTAGTGGAATAAACCAGAGCCTGTCTGCAGGCATCAATCAGAAATCCGACAGGATTTACCTTCAACAGCAATGTGGCGATAGCCTTATCTACCCGATCTGTGATCACATAAAAGATACCGGACATATAGAAAAGAATACGAAGCCCCACATTAGTAATATTCTTCAGATCATCCATAAACACCCCGAAATGTGCCAGAATAGCACTGACGCCAAACGTGATCAGGATCAGATCAACCAGAATCGGTATCACATAAATTACATTCCAGGTTACCGGTACCCGCGACCAGATCATCATCACGATCACAATTCCAAAGGAAATCAGCATCTTAAAAAGATTTTGTCCCAACAGAATCAAGATCAGAAAATATTTGGGAATATATACTTTTGTAACAACAGCCCGGTTAGCCGCCACAATCCGTACACTGCCGGATACGGTTTTATTAAACAGATTCCACATGGATAATCCTACAAACACAAAAACATGGAAATACTCTTTTTTCTGTCCGAAAATAACCATAAAGATAAACCAGTAAACCAACATAAATAAAATCGGATCCAGAATCCACCACAGCCAGCTCAAATGTGAGCTGGCCACTTCGGATTTCAGTCCCGATTTTGTTGCATATTTTGTATATGGCAGATACCGCCGCATATCCTTGATAAATCGCTTCATAGCTCTCCTCCGGGATTTTCTTCTTCTGATTTTTCGCGTTTCGGCGGGAAAACCAGTTCACGAGGCTGTGCCTCGGAAGTTACCTTTACCTCTGGAAAAACCGTTGCCACAAAACGGGCACTGGCCTGTCCATCCTCCATATGACTGAAAGTTTCGTTGAATTCTCTGTATTTTTCATCATATACAAAATTCTCAATACTGTCCCGAATCGCATCCGGCAATTCTTCTTCTTCCGTGATAATTCTTCCCGGCAGTTTATCAATTCCAAAATAGAATCCACGGATGCTGTCCTTATAATCATCCAGATCGTACATATAAAACAGCATAGGTTTTTTCAGAATACCATAATCGAAAAATACGCTGGAATAATCGGTAATCAGAAGATCCGCAATCAGATACAGATGATTAATATCATCATAATTGGATACATTGTAAATAAAACCTTCAAAATCATCAAAGGAAAAATGACTTGCTACCAGATAATGAACCCGGAACAAAATCACATATTCATCTCCCAGTTCTCTGCGCAGCCGTTCAAAATCCACGTTCAGATCATAAGTAAACCCTACCCCCGCCTCATGTTGGTTGTCCCTCCAGGTAGGTGCATACAGGATTACTTTTTTGTCTTCCGGAATTCCGATATATTCTTTGATTTTCCGAATATCTTCCGTGTGATAATTCAGGAGCAAATCATTTCTTGGGTATCCCACTTCCATCACTTTATCTTCCATCCCGCTCTCTTTCAGATTCCATGCAGAGATAAATTTCTCGCTGGCAAACTGGGACGGTGAAAGAATATACGTAAACTTTTTCGCATCCATATCATATTTACTACGGATATCCGCAATAGAATCAATTGCATTTTCCGAAGTTTCCAGATCATATCCAAGCCGTTTCAGCGGCGTACCATGCCAACACTGCACATACACCTGCTCCGGCTTCGGCCATACATGATCAGGAACACGATAGTTCGTGATCCAGTACTTCGCCTGAGCCAATTTGCGTTCGTATACTCTGGCAGTTTGTCTGACCACTTTTGTATTTGGATTTTCCTCAAGGAACTTGTGCTTCTTTGCATTCTTAAATGCCCAGATAAACTGCCAGTCAGAAAACTCTTCATGAGAAATCATATATTCATACACAGCCTTGGGACTGCATCCATATGTTTTTCCATTGAATGAGTTGAACACTACTGTTTTTTCATCCGGAGTTGCTCCATGAGATCTCCACCAGTAATAAATTCTTCTTTTTGTATATAGGATTCTTTTCCATACTTTCCGAAAATGCGGATGTTCCTTACTGTACTGACCAATTGCCTTTTTGATCGGCTGCTTGATATACTTACGGATTAATTTACGCCATTTACGTTTAATTTTCCGGGTAATCTTCATTACAACGCTCTCCCTAAGTACCTGTTCAATATACTTTTATCTTTTTCTACTTTTTTCCCAGATCTTTTTTTATCTGAGTGGTAGAAATCTCAGGTGTTCTTGGCAGATACACCACATCACAGTATTCTTTCAGGAAATCAAACTTTCCTTCCCAGTCATCTCCAATTACGAAAGTATCAATCTTAAATTCTTTAACGTCAGAGATTTTCTGTTCCCAGGATTCTTCCGGGATTACCAGGTCTACATATCGGATTGCTTCCAAAAGGCTTTTTCTCTCTTCATAGGAAAAATAGCACTTTTTCTGCTTTTCATTCCAGTTAAACTCATCCGTAGACAGTGCTACGATCAGATAATCGCCCAATGCCTTTGCGCGCTGTAAAAGCTTTACATGTCCATAATGAAGCAAATCATAAGTTCCATATGTGATTACTTTTCTCATGTCTCTCTCCTGTTTTCTTTTTCATTTTCTTCCCTGTTACCTATTTTTTATCTGTATTTAACATTTTTCTTATGTGATCACAGATTGCTTTGCAGCAGGGTGCCTGTATTTCGTTGAAAAAATGATTCGTCTCTTTTCTCAGCTGTTCATAGCTGTCATGATTATACAACAAGTCATATATAGAATTCAAGAACTCACTGAAAGTTTTTGGCTTTGGTCCCGGAGTTACCTTATCATAATCAAAATTCAGCCCCCGATCTTTCAGATATTCTTCCCTGTCATACGGTAAAAAGACAACCGGTTTCTCTGTAAGCAGATAATCAATGTAAATACTGGAATAATCCGTGATCAAAAGATCAAATATATTCAAAATCTCCATAATATCATCTGCCCGATCTTCATTCAAAAAACGGATCCTGCTGCCTGGTTTATCCAGCTCTTTCAACCACTCACATCCGGTCGTATCATAAAGATGCATGCGGATACAGAGAAAAATCTTATTTGTTTCCAGAAAGGTCAAAAGATGTTTTATGGATCTCTCTCTTTCTTTACTTATAGCTTCAAACTCTGAAAAAGGGAACAGTTTTGTAGGCTCGTGATCCCGGAAGGTAGGCGCATAAAGGATAAATTTATCAGAGTGTTGGATTACCGTTTCTTCTTCTTCATATCTATCCGAAAGCACATGGGATGCAACTTGCTGCACAAACAACAGGTCATTTCTCGGCTGCCCCCATACTTTCACTCTCTCCGGATCCACCAGAAAGCTTCTGCTCATGACAGGAATCATTTCTTTCGCAGTAGTAACCACCGCCTCATAATTATCCGCAAACAAATACTTATAATATTTTCTGGTAAACCACGACAGATTTCCCTGTTCCATCCCGATCGTTTTCAATGGAACCCCATGCCACAGATTAATGATCTTATACTTTTTCCGGAACCCCACACCGTAAAGCGGAGGAGCTGTAGAGGTAAACCATACCTTGCAGGTCAACACTTTTCGAATCCCTTCAAATGAATTGGTCTCTATGAAATATTCTTTTCCATACTTATCTTCCAATTCTTTCCTCTTTTTTTCATCATTCATCACATAATAAGGATGAATATCAGGACAATGCTCTTTCACATACAAAAAAAGATAGCTGGAATTATAGTTAAATGTCCGGTTATGGACAGAAGAAAACACCCAACATTCCGGTGAGGGTTCTCCCCGGAATGTCAGGCGTACACACATTGTTTTTATCAAACTGATGACTTTATTTAACATAACTCTTTCTCGCTCATTCTCAGTACCGAATCAATTACCGCATCCATATCATAATACTTGTATTCGCCCAGACGTCCGCCGAATATAACTTTTGTTTCTTCCTCAGCTAATTTTTTATATTCCTGATACAGCTTGCTGTTCTTTTCATCATTGACAGGATAATATGGTTCATCTCCCACCTTCCACTCCGAACTGTATTCCCGGCTGATTACCGTCTTCGGTTGGTCACCGAATTCAAAAAACTTATGTTCAATAATCCTTGTCCATGGAGTTTCCCGATCCGTATAATTGACTACCGCATTTCCCTGAAAATTCGGTTTGTCCAGCACTTCTGTCTCAAATCTCACGGAACGATATTCCAACGCACCCAGTTTATAGGCAAAATAGGCATCAATCGGTCCGGTGTAGATAATTTTTTCTGCCTGACCGTCCCAGAATTCTTTCTTTTCCAGATAGTCCGTATTCAGCTGTACCTCAACGCCTTCCAGAATCTTCTCGACCATTCTGGTATAACCGCCTATGGGAATCCCCTGATATCGTGCATTAAAATAGTTATTGTCAAACGTCAGGCGAACCGGCAGACGTTTGATGATAAAAGACGGAAGTTCGCGGCAGGAACGTCCCCACTGTTTCTCTGTATATCCCTTCACCAGCTTCTCATAAATATCCATTCCCACCAGACTAATGGCCTGTTCTTCCAGATTGGATGGTTCTGTGATACCGGCTTCTTTTTTCTGTTCCTCTATTTTGGCTGCCGCTTCTTCCGGTGTCACAACGCCCCACATCTTATTAAAAGTATACATATTAAACGGAAGAGAATACAATTCCCCATGGTAATTGGCCACCGGAGAGTTGGTATAGCGATTAAATTCCGCAAACTGACTGATATATTCCCATACTTTTTTATTGTTCGTATGGAAAATATGTGCCCCATAGATATGAACATTGATTCCTTCTATCTCTTCCGTATAAACATTTCCACCAATCTGTGGGCGTTTATCAATGACAAGAACTCTTTTTCCCGCTTTTTTTGCCTCGTGAGCAAAAATAGAACCGTAAAGCCCGGCACCCACTACCAGATAATCGTACTGCATTGTTTGTCTCCTTTATATAATCCTCGCCAGCACCATACGGATACATGCAATGGGCTCTGCTGCCATAGCCTGACACGCCTGCATAATATATTGTCCGTAACTGCCGGTTCGCAGATAGGCATAAGCCAACACGAGATGATGCCTCATCTTAATTTCTTTCACCTGCTTCTTACTAAGCTCCGGGAAAAACTGTTTCTTATACTCATACAGTTTGTTTTCCCCTTCCACCTTGCTGCCACTGCTGGAAAGTCCTTCCGTCTTTCTATGTACTATTGCTTTCACCTCACAAACCGGAAGATAGCTGAATCTTCCTCCACAGGTAATCGCTTCTTTCATCAGATAGAATTCATCTCCCACATCGATGGGCGGAAAACCACCGATTGCTTCCAGATACTCCCGACGAAACATCAGTGTATCTGTACCTGTCATATGATACATCAAGTGACTGGCAAATAGATCTTTCGATGCTTTTTTATCGTATACGTATTCTTCCTGACCACTGCCTGTCATCAGATACGTTCTGGATTTCAAATAATTCCTCACTCGTTTTTCTTCCAGTTTACCTTCTTCATTATACAATGACAAATCAGTCATGGAGAAATCAGAATCCGCCCGCAGCATATGTCCGATCTGATTCTCAACTTTCTGAGGCATATATTTATCATCATCATCCAGAAAAGTGATATATTCTCCCGAAGCTGCCCATATACCTTTATTTCTTGACGCAGCCGAACCACAATTCTTTTCGTTTTTAATATATTTCAGAGGAATCGGACATTTTCTTTTCCATCCCTGTACAATATTCTCGACTTTTTGATTCCATTGGGGCTCCGCATTGTCATCCACCAGAACCACCTCAAGATTATTCCATGTCTGTGATACCAAACTTGCAAGTGCATGTTTTAGTTCTTTCTCTCGTTGATGTGTCGCAATAACCACTGATACAAGAGGCTGTCTGTTCCTGGTTCTCTCCGAATAATCCCATTGCAGTTTTTCAATATCTGAACCTTCTTCCTCAATGCCCATGGCACCGGTTCCGCCTTCCTGTACACCATCGCGTTTCAACACAGACACAATTGTTAATAAGATGCACCGAATATCCATCCACAGTCCCTGATGCTCCACATAATATCCATCCAGCTTTGCTTTTTCTTTAATGGATATTTCATCTCTTCCATGAATCTGCGCCCATCCTGTAAGACCGGGAAGTACATCATTTGCTCCATACCGATCTCTCTCTTCAATCAGGTTATATTGATTCCACAGAGCCGGACGAGGACCAACGATACTCATATCACCTTTTAAAATATTGATAATCTGCGGCAATTCATCCAAACTGGTTTTTCTGAGAAAAGCACCTGATTTGGTAATATATTGTTCCGGATTCTTTAAAAGATGTGTAGGCATATCCTTCGGTGCATCCGTTCTCATCGTACGAAATTTCAATATTTCAAAATGTGACTTATGAATTCCCACTCTTGTCTGTTTAAAGAATACCGGTCCCGGAGAATCCAGCCGGATCCAAAGAGCGATCCCAGCCATAAAAGGAGCCAAAAGAATCGCTGCCGGTATAGTCAGAACATAATCTAACATTTTTCTTGATTTATTGTCATTTTGCCTCTTCATGTTTACCCACTTTCTCTTTTTTCAAAGGACCGCCTACGATAACTCGCAAAAATGTATGATTCAATATAATACTCGCTGCTGTAAGTACTGCACAGATTATCAGTACCGACAGAACACTTCTGGAAAAATACTGCAGCTTACTCAGTCGAAGTTGTTGGAACATCCTGTGTTTTCGATAAAAATCGTCTACAAGGGGAATCAGGATCGTCTGATGCCATGCATAATATATCATAGAATATCTGCCGAGATAACGAATCCCTTTCCCAGCAAACTTCCAGGACAGCAAAACAATAAAAAGGATTCCTGCGAAAGCACCCAGATAGGTAACTGGTTCAATGCCATACTTACTGTCAAACATTTCCAGATGAGTTCCCGCAAATCTAAGATCTACTACAAGACACACCATGGTAACTGCCGCCGCTACAACAGCCAAAAGCCACTTCTTTGGGAAAGAAAACACATATTTTTCCAGAATGTCTTTTTCCCGACATAGGTATCCTACATAAAAGAACGGAAGTGCTGTCATACAGACGTCCATATTCCAGTAAAAAGGCTGACCGCCCATACGGAAATAAATAAGTCCCACCACAGTGATCACAACAATAATCGCCGCCAGAATTTTTTCATTTTTAACAAATCGCACCAACGCATAAAACAGAATATTCAGACAGAAAAGACAGGCAATATACCACAACGTCCACATACGCTTCTGCTCCAGCAATCCCATAAATTCTCCTATCGCCCAGTCCATCGGAAAACGCATGAATTTATTCTGCCAGTACACGTCAAATATAATCATAGGGATTCCCAGACAAAAATAAGGTATGATGATCCGCCTCACTTTAGACCACAAAAAACTGCCAAACGACTCTTTCTGACTAAATACATAGCCAGACAAAAAGAAAAACAGCGGCATGTGAAAAGTATAAATGATGTTTCTTAAGTAAGAATAGTCCACATGTGCAAAAATAACCAGTAAAATCCCGTACCCCTTGGCTGCGTCCAGCCAGGTAATTCTTTTGTTTGCTTCCATAAGTTTCCCCCATCTGCGTTTTTACTAACCCAAACCCGGATCTTATATATTTTCCGGATGATATGTACTGACAATCTTCCTCACTGCTTCCCTGATATCCGCCCCATCTTTATACGCTTCTTCTTTTAACCATTTCAGTTGTTCCATAAACTCTTCTGTTTCGAACTGTATCGGCTTTCCTATAAATATTTTTTCATGAGCCGTTTTTTTCAATCCTTCTTCATCCATCAAAAGTTCTTCGTATAATTTTTCGCCCGGCCGCAAACCGGTATAAACAATTCTAATATCTTCATCCGGACGAAGACCTGACAACTTTATCAAATTTCTTGCTAAATCATCAATTTTTACAGGTTCTCCCATATCAAGTACAAATATTTCTCCTCCATGCGCATATGCCCCAGCCTGCAGGACCAGAGAAACCGCTTCTGGAATCGTCATAAAATAACGGATAATGTTTTTGTCAGTTACCGTCACCGGTCCGCCTTTTTCAATTTGCTTTTTAAACAAAGGAATAACACTTCCGTTACTTCCCAATACATTTCCGAAACGCACCGCAACAAATTCCGTCATGGATGTTTTATCCAAAGCCTGAATAATCATTTCACAGATTCTTTTCGAAGCCCCCATAATATTTGTTGGATTTACTGCCTTGTCTGTTGAAATCAGAATGAAACGCTTGCATCCGTTCTCATCTGCTGCTCTTGCTGTATTTAAAGTTCCGAATACATTGTTTTTAATCGCCTCGTTCGGGCTAGTTTCCATCAAAGGCACGTGCTTATGTGCAGCAGCATGATAAACTACATCCGGCTTATATTTCTGAAAAACCGTGTTTACCCGGTGCGTATTTCTCACCGATCCCACCAGGACCACCAGATTCAGATTGGGATATTTCATCTTCAGTTCCTGCTGAATATCATAAGCTGAATTTTCATAAATATCCAGAATAATCAATTGTTTTGGGGCATGTGATGCAACCTGCCTGCATAATTCACTGCCTATAGACCCCCCGCCTCCAGTGACCAAAACCACTTTGTTTTTCACATATTCCAAAACAGATTCATTATTTATATTGATGGGATCTCTTCCCAACAGATCATCTATATTGACTTCTCTCAGTTTGGATATACTGACTTCCTCATTAATCAACTGATAAATCCCAGGTAATGTTCTAAGTTTACATCCGGTTTCTTTACAGATATTCAAAATCTTCTTTTTTTCTTCATTTGATATGGTAGGGATTGCAAATATAATTTCCTGAACATGATATTTTTTTACAGAAGATAAAATTTTATCTCGTCCGCCAACAATCGGCACTCCAAGGATTCTGCTTCCTTTTTTCACACTGCTGTCATCTATCACACAAACCACCTTGTTATCGAGATGAGAGCTTGTCTGTAATTCTTTAATAATAGCAAAACCTGCATCTCCCGCACCAATCACCATGGTAATAATCGCTGTTTTTGCATCCGTTACATGTAATCGTTGTTTCAAAAGTCTTAGAAATCTATAGGAAAATCTTCCCACCATCATCATTGGAAGTAAAAGCAGAAAATAGAGAATATAATAAGACCTCGGCATTCGATATTCCATCATATAGGTTCCTACCAACTGTAATCCTGAGGATACCAGACAGGCCATTGAAAGATTAAGTAATTCCGTTACACTTGCATATCTCCATAAGCTTTCATACAAGGCAAATAAACTAAACACCAAAAGAGTGATAATAACATTGAAAATACTATAATGCATTAGCGATGTTATATAAACCGGTTTAATTTTTTCAGGATGAAATTCATATCGAATCAACAATGCTAAATACTCTGCCAATAAAATCACTAAAACATCATATATGATTAAAAGTGAAATTCTTATTCGCTTTTTAGGGTTTTTAATATTTTTCAGCATTATTTTTCTCCATTATCAAAGGTTATAAATAATCTGATTGATTATACCATAATTCGATTTTTTTTTCAATGTATGACGAAAAATAGCAAAAAGAGCTGCCATTCATATGAACGAATAACAGCTCTTCATCACATTTATTTTTTTACATTCGGATCTGTCGGATCCCAGTTCTGACTTGCCGGTATTTTTATCGTTGCCGGTTTGTCAAAAGGTGTAGCCGCAGTATCACTTATGGTAACTGTTGTTTTCAAAGGACAATTATCATAAATCCATTTGGCATCTCTTACACAAAGTCGTACACATCCGTGAGATGCAGGAGAACCCAATTTATTGTATTCAGCTGCGCTCAGATTATAACTGGTCTGGTTAGAACCAGCCACAGAATGGAATAATATGCCGCCCACGATACGAGTACAGTACTGACCATAAGACGGTCCCATCAATGTATGCCAGCGTTTCTGCTCAGAAGTTTTGAATGTACCGGTAGGAGTCGGTGTACCCGGCAATCCTACAGAACATGCAAATGTTTTCACCGGAATAATATAATTGCCTGCACCGTCCTGTGCATATACCATAACCTGACACTTAGCACGATTTACAGTAATATAATAGGATGACTGTCTTCCGATCACACTGTCCAGATCCTGAACCAGTGCACCATTACTTCCAAAGTAATATTTATATCCGCCAATATACTTCCATCCTGTAACCATGGTTCCGTCAGCTTCAAACGAATACCATTTTCCATCAATTTTCAGCCAGGTTTTCTTATAATATGTACCATCTTTTAATTCATAGTACCATTTGCCATCAACTTTTACCCATTTAGCGTCTTCATATACAGTTCCATAATTGGGAATCCATTTGCCGTCTGCACCTACATAGTATGGACCGATCCAAGTACTGGTAGCCATAGCCCCGCTTCCTGTAAGATAATAATTTCCAACCCATCTATTGGCAGCCATAGCTCCGCTTCCATCAGAATAGTACCAGACATTCTTTACCTGATACCAGCCGGTCTTCATAGCTCCTGTTTCAGGTGTCAGATAATACCATTTGCCACTCAGCTGAATCCATCCTTCCTGCATGGCTCCGCTTCCGGCAAGATAATACCAGGTACCTCCCAGATTCAGCCAGCCGGTCTTCATAGCTCCACTGCTGTCAGAATAGTACCAGACATTATTCACCTGATACCAGCCGGTCTTCATCACACCGTTCTCAGGTGTAAGATAATACCAGATACTTCCCTGCTTCAACCAGCCTTCCTGCATGGCCCCACTTCCGGAAAAGTAATACCACTGACCGGAAAGCTTGAGCCATCCTGTCTGCATGGCTCCGCTTCCATCACAGTAATACGTCTTTCCGTCTTCTGCAGTAAAAAATCCTGTCATCATCATATTGGTAGCCGGATCCATATAATACCACTTTCCGTTGATACTTTTCCATCCGGAAGCCGCTTTTCCATTTTCTATCCAGTACCAGTTTCCGTCAATTTGCTGCCAACCGTTTTGTATTACTACCTCCGTTGCTTTTCCGGTTGATGCATCAAAATAATACATCACACCATCCACTGTATAATGACCAGTCTGTGCAACCCCTTCTGTATCCAGATAATACACAGCATCTTCAATCTCATATTTTCCTGCTGTATTATTATCTTTCCTGCCTTCCTCATCCAGATGATACCACGTTTTCTCTGCGACCTGCTGCCATCCGGTGATTACTACAGCTTCTCCCTGGTATCCATTCAGCCATACGCCGTCTTCTGATTGTGACCATCCGTTCTGTTCCGTATCAACCGTACCATCAGCTCTCAAAAAGTACCATTTATCAGAAATCACATCCGGCTGCTGCCAGCCGTCTTTACCAACTGCCTGCAGATCGTCAACAACTTCTCCATACTCATCCAGCCAGCACCATATCGGAAGCCCTTCTTGTGTTACCAGGGTCTCTGGTGCCCACTGGTCAAAAAGCATGGCACCCAATCCACTTTCCGGATCATCTCCTTCAGGATTAAAATAATAAATCACATCGACAGATCCACTTTCCGTCTCAAAAGTAAATCCTATAAATCCCGTCTCCAGATATCCGTTTTCATCTATTGAATAATACCCTGTCTCTGTTTCATAGATTCCTTCCGATGCATTCTTTATATTATCTTCATCACTTGTATCCAAAAGATACCATCTTCCATCTGTTTCATCTTGTTTCCACTCGTAAGACTCTTCGACAGTTTCTTCCGATTCTTCAAGTGTCACCAATGCAGACTCATCATCCGAAGATTCACTTGCAGCAAACACAGGCACCGTTGTTGATAATATCATCATGATCCCCAGACCAACTAAGAGACTTTTTCTCTTCTTCATTCTTATCCTCCTCCCGTTCATCAGGTAAAGTTACGTTCTTTTATTCTATAACAATCCTCTAGAAAATTCAACCGGTTAACCAAATTACTATTGCAAAATTGTAAAAAAATGGTGCTGATTATTATGTCAACACCATTTTCACTTAACTTTTTCTTAATATTTTATTACTTTTTCACATCCGGATCTGTCGGATCCCAGTTCTGACTTGCCGGTATTTTTATCGTTGCCGGTTTGTCAAACGGTGAGTATGCAGTATCCGAAATAACTACTGTTGTTCCATAATGACAATTATCATAAATCCATTTGGCATCACGTACACACAGTCGAATACATCCATGTGATGCCGGCTGTCCCAACAGATTATACTGAGCCGCCGGTAACGAATATGTCGGATCTGTTGAAGTGCATGCTACGGAATGGAACCAGATGCCACCCTTCGGAACTACAAGACTGCCATATTTTCCCCATGACGGTCCCATCAGAGTTACAACTTTCTGCTGTGTAAGAATACAATAAGTTCCCGTCGGTGTTGGTGTGTTAGGAAGCCCCACAGAACATGCAAACGTCTTAACCGGAATACAATATCTTCCTGTTTCATCTTTTGCATACACCATAACCTGACATTTTGCCCGGTTAACTGTGATGTAATAAGAGCTCTGCTTTCCTATAACGCTGTCCAGATCCTGTATCAGAACACCACTCTTATTGAAATAATATTTATAATCTCCAACATACTTCCAACCGGTCACAAGATTTCCTGATTTATCCCGGAAATACCAGTTTCCATTTTTTCTTTCCCAGTTTCCTTCAACCGTCTGTTCAATCACACTGGGATGACGATAATTAGGAATCCATTTTCCATCGCTGCCTACCCAATAGCGATTATCAACCCATGCATTGGTAAGCATCGCCCCTGAAGGACCCACATAATAATCACCGATCCAACTTGAGGAAACCATAGCACCGTTGGCATAGGAATAATACCATGTGGTACCATCCTGATACCAACCAATCATCATTGCCCCACTTTGTGGATTTAGATAATACCAGGTACTTCCATATTTCAGCCATCCTGTTTTCATAGCTCCGCTTCCACTAAGATAGTACCAGGTATTTCCCAGCTTAATCCATCCAGTCTGCATCGCTCCGCTTGCATCAGAATAATACCAGGTACTTCCATCTAAATACCATCCTGTCTTCATCGCACCGTTAGCAGGATCCAGATAATACCAGGTATTTCCCTGTTTCAGCCATCCAACAGCAATCGCTCCGCTGTTATGCATCCAGTACCAGCTACTTCCCAGCTTATGCCATCCACCACCGACCATGGCTCCGCTGGAATCACAATAATATTTATTACCGGCAGTATCTGTAAAGAATCCCGTCTTCATAATACCATTCTGTGGATCCATATAGTACCATTTACCACCGATACTTCTCCATCCGGTAGCTGTCTTACCATTTTCAAACCAGTACCAGTTGCCATCGATCATTTTCCAACCATTAATATTCTGGGAAGCAATCTGATGCTTTTCATTAAAATAATATGCTTTTCCTTCAATTGTCACCCAGCCGGTATATTCCTGAATCACTCCATCACTATTCAGATAATATGTAGCACCATTGATTTTCTGGAAACCCGTTGCCGGAACAGCCTCCCCATTGGCTGCATCAAGATATTTTCCCTCGAACTCTATAATACCATTTTGGGATGTATCTATACTTCCGTCCTCATTAAGAAAATAATAGGTTTCCTCAATTAACTGCCAGCCAATCTTGTCAGATGCCTGAGTACCATCTTCATTGATATAGACCCATTTATCTCCTACTTTATTCCAGCCTGCAACTAATTCGGGTTCTTCTATCTCCTCATCCGGTAGGATCAGCTTTCCAAGTCCGTCTTTCGGAGCAACTATTCCATTTTCCTCCGAATATACTACAACCGAATAGTTTCCAACCGTAATACCGGTATCATCTTCATCCAGAGTTGCAAGATCTTCCTCTTTAATCTCTACAGTACCATCTGTTACCAACAAACCATTTTTGATGAAATAATAATCACCATTCCACTTATAAACACCATCGTCTTCTACAGTAGATTCATTTGCTTTTTTTACCAGACTCCAGGTATTATCTTCATTATCTTTCCACGTATATGGTGATTCATCGATTTGCTCATCCATACCGACAAGATTAGAATCTATCGCAGTTGCCGCTACCGGCACACCGACAGATAACGCTATCATGATACCAAGTCCCATCAACAGACTTCGTCTTACCCTCATTTTTGTTCCTCCTTCAAAATCATTCATACAAAGTAATTGTAGTACAAAGCTCAAATTTTTTCAATCTATATATGGTGACTTTTTTATTACAATTTTCTTTTTCTTTTCTCCCTACTTGACATTCTTCTGTAACTACACTAAAATCAAAAAATAATATATACAGGAGGCTTCACATGTTTAAAAGCGATTTTGAGGCCCACTATCAGAACGGGGATTATGAAGCGATTTCTCAATACAAAGTAGATAATGCCATCATTATGGCTGCCGGTTTTTCTTCCAGGTTTGCACCGCTTTCCGACACTACTCCCAAAGCTTTGCTGAAAGTTAAGGGTGAGATTATGATTGAACGTCAGATACGTCAGCTGATTGAGGCTGGAGTCCCGGAAATCTATGTGGTTGTGGGTCATAAGAAAGAAATGTTCTATTATCTTTCCGATAAGTATGGTGTTCACATCATAGAAAATCCGGATTACGCTTCCAGGAATAATCATTCCTCTATCTATGCAGCAAGAGAATATCTGGGCAACTCTTATATTTGTTCTGCAGATAATTATTTTATGGAAAATGTTTTTGAACCTTATGTATATGAGCCTTACTATTCTGCCGTATATATCAGTGGTCCAACCAAGGAATATTGTCTATCCACCAATTTTAATGGGCGCATAACTCATGTTAAAATCGGAGGTTCCGATTCCTGGTGTATGATGGGACATTCCTATTGGGACAGAAACTTTTCTCAGCGTTTTGTCGACCTTCTTGAAGCAGAGTATGATCTGCCGCAGACCAAAGATATGTACTGGGAAAGTATCTACATCAGACATCTGGATAAACTGACTTTGTACATCCGCAAATACCCGGATGGTATTATAAGGGAATTCGATAATCTCGATGAACTTTGTCTTTTTGACACATCTTACATTCCATATAGAGATTCTTTATCAAAACAGACCGATTCCAAATGAATCGGTTTTCTTTTCTTGATTTTTTACTTTTTTGTGTTTTTTTCGACATATTATGTCTAATTTTTCGAATAAGTATATGGGAATATTTTCCAGGAAAGGAGACATAAGATGAAGAATTTAAAAGAGTTACCATTAAGACTGGGCATACACAGAACCTATAAAGGATACCATTTTCTGGTCGCCTGTCTTGAACTTGCTTTAGAGGATGAAAACAATCTTCTTTACATCACAAAGTATATTTTTCCAATCGTTGCGCGAAAATATCATACCAACGTTTACTGTGTCGAACGAAACATACGCACCGTTATTCACAATTGCTGGAACTCACCCTGTCGTGAAATTCTCCAGTCAATGACACCGTATCCTCTGGAAAAACCACCCACTGTAGGGGAATTCATCGATATATTGTATTGGGAACTCAAATCAGATTCTGAGGAATAATCCTGATTACAATGTCAAAAGTCCAAATCAACAAGTTATATGTAGCAAAACAATCCGTAATCACTTTTGACAGCTAGATCCATGTAAATTTGGATTAACATCATATGAGGAAGAAATGAATACTGGAAATTTTCCCAAATGAAAGGCTCTCATACGAGTCCTGCGCGGGATTTGGTTCTATTTAACGGACAGATTGCGTAACCGAATCCCGTGCATTCCTGATGAATATATTTATTTTTTCTCAAGCAGACAAATTACTTCCACATGATTTGTGAATGGAAACATGTCAACCGGACAGATTTTTTTCACTCTATAGCCTTTCCCGGTAAGATATTGGAGATCACGTTTCAGCGTCTCCGGATTACATGATATATATACGATCTTTTCCGGTCCCATTTTTACTGCGGATGCCATGAATTTTTCATCACTTCCGGCACGGGGAGGATCCATAAATACCACATCCGCCCGTTCCCCATTTTGTGCCATATTTAAAAGGAATTCACCGGCATCTCCCTGATAAAACCTTGCATTTTTGATGCCATTTCTTTTTGCATTTCCCACTGCATCTTTCACTGCCTCGCAGTTCAGTTCGATTCCGATCACTTCCCCGCAATGTGACGCCGCAATCAAACCTATCGTACCGATTCCGCAATATGCATCTATCACTTTTTCTTTTCCATTCAGACCTGCCAAAGCAATTGCTTTTTTGTACAAAACCTCTGTCTGAACCGGATTTACCTGATAAAACGAATTCGGAGATATGCGAAATCTGCATCCACACAGTTCATCTTCAATGTATCCTTTTCCATACAGGACAATATTTCTGTCGCCCAGTACCATACTTGTTGCTCTGTCATTTACATTAAGAACAACTGTGGTAATACGGGGATGCTCTTTCCTCAATGCTTTCACAAAGTTGTTTTTTGAGGGAAATACAGGCGATGCTGCCACCAGAACTACCATCATTTCTCCTGTAGATTTCGCACACCGTATCAAAACATGTCTCAAAAGTCCATAGCCACTATCTTCGTTATAGATTTTTATTTTAAATGATTTTGCCAGTTTTCTTATCGTCAGAATCACTCTGTCAGCTTCCTGATTTTCTATCTGACAGGATTCGACCGGAACCACTTTATGTGTTCCTTCCTCATATATCCCTGACATCACCTCCCCATTTCTCTGATGCTTATATACAGCATGAACTTTATTCCGATAATAATATGGATTATTCATTCCCAGAATCGGTTCCGATTTCCCATAGTTTTTCAACAATTTTTGTACATAAATCTGTTTTTCCTTCAACTGTACGCTATAGTCAGTTCCTTGATACTGGCAACCGCCGCATTTTCCTGCATAAGGACATTTTTTTATTTTTTCCATATCTATTTCTTTCATTTTTTTAATCTCCATTTTACATTTCCTCCTATAACCTTTATAATAAAATAAAAAGGGGAGAATATCTATGAAAAATAAATATATCTTTACAACATTATTCGCTTTATTTACTATCATGGCAACCTCATGTCAGGCTCGATCAGCTCAAACGACCGCACAAAAAGAGATAACTCTTGAGGACAGTGCAGAAACCGATTCGAATTCAGGTATTTCAGATGCTTCTGTTCCGGCAGAAGACAACAATGCTTCAACAGAAACAGATGCCCCTATTACTTCTGAGGTATCTGCAGCATTCATGGAGGAACAGACACTTCTGGAATATGAAGGACTTTCCCTGAAAGCACTGTCATGGGATCCAGATACCGCAAACCTGATAATTCAGGCGCAAAATTCTTCTGCTCAGGACTATACCATCCAGTTTTCAGACACTTCTGTTAATAATTATATGGTAGAACCAAACTTCAGCATGAATGTCAAAGCTGACGCTCAGGCTGAAAAGAATGCAGAATTTTCACTTGACGATTTTGATTCCTGTGGTATCGAAGAAGCCACACAGATTCAAACAAAGATTTTACTGTTAGATTCTGTATCTTATGATACCATATATACTTCAGATTATATCACAATTCAGACGGGTGATTCTGATAAGCAGCAAATCTTTGATGAATCCGGTGAGATTTTGTACGACCAGGACGGATTAAAACTGATTTCCAAAGGATTTGTCGATGATCCGGAATGGGGGAAACTCTGGAAAATATATATATCCAATGATACTGACCAGGATTTATGCATTTATTCACCGGATGTCACACTAAATGATCATACTATGGATGTAATTTTTTCTGCGACTGTTCCGGTCGGCAAAAAAGCTGTAAGTTCCATGACTGTATTTCAAAGTGATCTGGATAACTATCAGATCAATGAAATCACTTCTGCCCGGTTTACACTCCATCTAAAGAATCCGGCAACCTTTGAAACGATTCAGACCATTGATAACATCTCATTAGGAAATCAATAACAGGATAATCCTAAAAATAATCCCGGGGATTTAATCCCCGGGAATTTTATCTTTCCTGACGTTCAGTTTCTATCCGATTGCATTTTCCACCTTCGTCAACTGTACTGTAGTCACCGTAGTTTCTACCTGTTCATATCCATCCGGCAGTGTTACTGTCACAGGCAATGTATATTCTCCTGCCAGTTTATCTTTCAGGTCGATAGATACCTTGATCTGATCCGCTGTCAACGAAGACAGTTCTGTCTGTGTTGCTTTCACCCGAACAGTAACTGTATCCTGATTGAATCCGAGTCTTAGATTTTCTCCCAAGTCATTAACTTCAATGTCACTGGTTTTCACTTCGAATTCTTTGCTTCCATATGGCAATATACTTACCTTGACCATAACAGACTGCGTCAGCTCTTCTGGTATTTTGTATCCATCTTCCTCTTTCAGCAGCGAATTCAACTTAATACTTGCATCTACATCCTGACTCAGACCGCTCACATCAATCAGATTGGAAGGAATTTCAATAGTATTATTATTATCTTTCAGTCTCCTTAAGGCTTCTTCACTTCCCGCCACTGAAATTGTTTCTGGTGTTGTAGTTACTTTATCTACCTGATAACCATAAGCCGGTGTACCGCTGTATCTTGCCTTTACTTTAATATTATCAACGATTCTCCAGAGTTTTACTGACACATCTATCGTTCTGTCCTCACCGATATTAAACAAAGTCAGATATTCCAACTGGTCTGATGTAAGTTCAGTCCCATTCTGATCATATATTTTCAGATCTGCTTTCTTGATTTCATCCGTCATCATACCTGTTACGTTGACAGAAGCAACCACACTCTTAATTTTATTGATTGTGGATTTAGGACCCCTGATACTGATTTTTTCCAGTGCCGGAGTACATTCGCCGATTTCATATCCACTTCCCTGTTTTCCTGTTGTATTTACCGTAACCATAAAATCTTTTGTTTTTACATCTTCAATATACACAGGAATCGTTTTAGGTATAATATTGACATCTTCCGCCGAAATTCCCGATACCGTTTTAAACTGAACCGGAACATAAGCCGGATTGGTACTTTTATCCACAATCTGCGTCATATCAGCTTCCACTGTGATATCCGTACGGTTCGAAATAACAGAAGATTTTCCTGTAATATACACCATGACCGTCCGGTCTTCATCTTCTATCTGATAAGTCTGACCAGAATTATAAATGTAATCATCATTGATTACATTTACTTTCACTGCATAAGACTTGATATCCACAGGATCATTGGCATTACTGGCAAACAGCCAGATACATACGGCGATCACAACCGAAATGATTTTCAAGGAAAGATTATTGGTCAGCCTTTTCTTCATGTCTATTCCGCCCTTTCCATTTTCTGAACTTTCCATTATCATCTTTCGCATTTGATTTTACTTTCAGCTTATTTAGCTGTTCGCGGAGTTCACCGGGAGTCACTCCCGTATAAATCCTGCCGCCCATTGCATAGGAAATCTTGCCTGTCTCTTCTGATACAATAATCGTAAGAGAATCGCTCACTTCACTGATCCCCACACCTGCACGATGGCGTGTACCGAGGCTCTTATTCAGCCCCAGATTTTCTGACAGGGGCAGATAACACGTAGCTGCCACAATACGATTATTGCGGATAATCACTGCTCCGTCATGAAGCGGCGTATTATGCTCAAAAATATTGATCAAAAGCTGACTACTGATGAGAGAATCCATAGCAATACCTGTTTTTTCATATTCTTTCAAAATAATATTCTGCTCTACAACAATCAGAGCTCCCGTCTTTACCTCTCCCATGGCATAAGCTGCATGAATCAGTTCTCCAATCGTTCGATCACTGATTCTTTCATCCGTCGATTTACTGCTGTCAAATGGAATCAGTGTGGACAACATCTGCTTTTCCCCCAACTGTTCCAGTACTCTTCGAAGCTCAGGCTGGAAAATAACAATGACTCCTGTGATTGCTACCACACTCATCTGCTTAAAAATCCACAGAATCGTATCCATCCGAAAAATTGCCGCCGCAACAAGAAACAAGACTACCAGAAGTACTCCCTGCAGCAACATATAAGCCCGTGTATTTTTCACCCAAACCACAAGATAATATACAAAAATGGCAATCAGTAAAATCTGAACAATATCTATTACACCAATGGATACAGGCAATGAAACTGACGAAAAACGAAACTTTAAATATGCAATTATATTTTCCACACTTTCACTTCCTCTCCATCATATTCTGGATTCAAGCAGACATTACGTCTCTTGTCTCTGAACTTGCTATAATTCTTTCAGAGATTCTTCCAGTTTCGACTCAAAATCTACTTCGTCTACCGATAAATCTTCGGGATGTTCTACCGGTGCTCCCGTATCCTTCGGAACATCTTCCATCTTTTGATCAATACCGGCAAAAGTAATCGTCTCCTGTGGTACCGGACCTGCCTGATATGGATGAGTATCATACCGTGAATTCGGATTCGCGAGCGGAACCTGCACCTGCCTGTCATCTTCAATCTTCTTAATAGTCACATCTTTGTTTGATATACTCATTTTCGGTACAGCTTTTACGTAATAATAATATTCATCATCCTCAAACTGAAGCATTTCTGTTCGGCTATAATCCACATTAAACAAAAAGAACTCAAGAATCACAGACAGAATCACAGCACCTATTGTACCTGCCACCAGCGGGATCACAGAATATTTCACTTCAATAAATAAGCCACCTGCAATCATAATTACAATATATGAAATTGCTCCTGCAAATATGGCAATCTGCCATGCATAATCAACCGATAGTCTGCGGATCACATTCACAATCAGCAGTACAGCAGCAAAAGCAATAATACTCATCATCATATCCTGATTTTTCAGAAGACCATCGAGAAGCAGCTTCAGATTCATGGCTATTTCTTTTGTATCAGCCCCCTGTAAAACACTTGCCTTCTGATTCACAAGTTCCATAAAATAATAGATTATAACACCAAATCCCGCTGAAATTGCTGATGAAGGTGTTCGTATCAGTCCACATCCAATGGGAATCACACATGGAACTTTCATAGAAAATGCAATCGGCGTCAGAATCAGAATCAAAGCATCCTGCGGTGTAAACCTGATATACAGAATCACCATGATCAAAATCAAGGCCAGAGCGAATCCTGCCACTTCTATTCCAATACCATAGCACTGAGCTACGATCAGAAAAATGCCAAAAACAACCATCGTATTTAAAGGCATAATGGAGCAAATCAAGGAAAGAATAAGCAGGATAAATATACTGTCAAGCTGTTCTACAAAATCAAGGCTCATGTTGATACTTTTAAATACCGCCATCGCCAGAATAAACTTTAATACAGGAAGCAAAAATGTACTGTATTTTGCATAAACCTGTCTCATCTTTTCCTTAAATTCCAAAAGAAGGGTCATAAATTCTTCCTCCTGTTCTCCTGTTTTTGATTCTTGATCGCATCTTCTCTTTTATAAAGAGCTTCCAGCTTTTCCAGTTTCCGGTCATAAGCCTCTACTCCCCTTTTTGCTCTGGAATATTTCAGCGAATAAATTATATATGTGATAACGGAATATACAGTTATGGTAATAATATAACCACCGATAAGCACAACCGCCAGCAGGATCAGATTCATCTTATGCACATTATTCAGCAAATACTCTGAAAAATATGCAGCAATCAGAAGAAGCACAACCATATAGCCAATACTTGCGAGAAAAAAATTCTTAAACAAAGCGATTCCAAGATAATCACTGCGAAAATACTTCGCAATACGCATCTCTTCCTTTCCTTGTCCTTCTTCATATCTGGCCAATTCCGTCATCAATCGTATTTTTTTTTCATTTAACATACGCTCACCCGGTTTTCTTTTTTTCACATACATAATTTATTGTAACATATCTTTTCTTCTATTGAAAGCAATTTTTAAAATCCTTTTCCAATGCAAAGACATAGAAAATACACTTCTTTTACACCTTCTTGCTTCAATTTACCGGCGATTGCATTGATTGTACTGCCTGTTGTATAAATATCATCCACAAGCAGAACCTTTTTATACGCTCCCACCTCGTGTTTTACCCAAAAAGCCTGTTCCAGATTCTTTTTTCTTTCTTTTCGATTTAATTCTTTCTGTGCTTTTGTGAATTTTCTGCGCAGCACCAGATCGGTGTGAATGGGTATAGAAAACCCTCTGCTGATAACGCGTGCCAGTACTTCAGCCTGATTATATCCTCTGGCACATAGTTTTTTTCTGTGGACAGGTACCGGAAGAATGATCTGCGGTTGTATCTGCTTTATGAATTCTTCTCCGTACAGACACATAAGCCGCCCCATAAAATCTCCATATTCTTTTCTGCCTTTGAACTTAAACCTCATCAGAGCCTGTTTCAAAGGATCCTGGTAAGTGAAGATTCCGATTCCCCTGTCATATTTCTGTTCATATTCCACACAATCATAACAATATTCCTGTTCATTTGACGAAAGAGGTTTCCCGCATCGCTGACATCTGGGTTCCCGTATTGGGGTCGGCATGCGTGATCTGCATTTGCTGCAAAGATATCTTTCTCTTCTCCCAAGCAGCCCGTCGCAAAACACACATCTTTTCGGGAAGATCCAGTCGAGCAGATATCCGGTCATCTTTTTCCAGATTCTGTTGACGCTCATATCTGCTCTCCTCCCATCCGATACAGTTCCTGTATCCGAAGACGCAAACTGGTATACCGCCCTTTTTCCTGTTTATTATGTATCATTTCATTGAATGTGACTTCACTTCCCACCACCGTCACACATTTTCTTGCTCTCGTAACCGCAGTATACAACAGATTTCTGCTCAGCAACATCTTAGGTCCACCCAAAAGCGGCAGGATCACTGCCGGATATTCGCTGCCCTGAGATTTGTGAATCGTCACTGCATAAGCCAGTTCCAACTCTTCCAACTGTTTAAAGCTATATTCTACATAACGATTTTCTTCATATATAACTGTCATAATCTCAGCAAATGTGTTGATTTCTTCTACGATTCCCATATCACCGTTGAATACACCCACACCTTTTTCCACAGGAATACCGTACTTTCCCCGTATCTCCCATTCCAACTGATAATCATTGCGAATCTGCATGACTTTGTCACCCTCACGGAAAAGTCTGTTGCCAAATTCTTTTTCTCTTTTTTTCTTATCCGGGGGATTCAGATACTTCTGTAATACCTCATTCAGTCTTTCCACTCCCAGAAGACCTTTTCGCATGGGGGTAAGCACCTGTATATCCAGCGGTTTTGCCTGGACGTACGGAGGAAGCTTTTTCTGCACCAGGTAAACAATGGATGCCACAATCACATCCGCATCATATCTTTTCAGAAAGAAAAAATCTTTACTTTTATTATCAATAGCAACTTCTTCTCCCGCATTAATCTTATGAGCGTTGACCACAATATCACTCTCGGTAGCCTGACGAAAAATTTTATTTAGTTTTACTACGCAAAACGCCTGCGAATCAATAATATCTTTCAGGACACTGCCAGGTCCCACACTGGGGAGCTGATTCACATCTCCCACCAGGATCAGCCTCGTTCCCACCTGAACTGCCGACAGCAGCGCATGCATCAGCGAAATATCCACCATAGACATCTCATCAATGATGATTACATCCGCCTCCAGAGGATTCTCTTCATTTCTTTCAAAATGAGCTGCCGCCGACGATTCTTCCATCATCCCGGACAATTCCAGAAGACGGTGAATCGTGGAAGCCTCATAACCGGTGGCTTCTGTCATACGCTTTGCTGCACGCCCTGTAGGTGCCGCCAGATATATATCAAGTCCCTCCAGTTCAAAATACTGGATGATTGCATTGATCGTGGTGGTTTTTCCGGTACCCGGACCTCCCGTGATCACCAGAACTCCATTTTTTACGGCCTCTACCACTGCCTGTCGCTGCAGTTCTTCCAGCTCCATCTGATTTTTATTTTCTATGAATTCCAGCCTCTTACGAATGCTCTCTTCATTTTCTTTATTCGAAATGGCCAGTTCCTTCAGTCTTCTTGCCGTATCCAGTTCCAGATAGTAATACTGGCTGGAATATATGATCTTTTGTGTTTTCTCTCTGAGAGGAATCTCTTTAATCACCACTTTTCGATCCATAGCCAGATCCATGATATGTTTTTCCATATACTGAGGCTCAACACTCAGAAGTTCTGCCGTCCGGGAAAGTAAAATCTCCTGTGGCAGATATACATGTCCTTCTGCAGCTGCCAAAGTCAGCGTATAAAAAAGCCCACTTTTGATCCGATAGTCAGAATCCGTGTGAATGCCGATCCTGCCTGCAATCTCATCTGCAATTCGAAAACCGATTCCCTGAATATCGTCTGCCAGCTGATAGGGATTCTCCCTTAGAACATTGTAAACTCTGGAACCATATTTCCCGTAGATTTTCACTCCCAGTGCAACAGAAATGCCATACTGTTGTAAAAACATCATAGCACTTCTCATCTCGGACTTTTCCGCCACCTGCTGTGCGATTTCCCGGGCTTTTTTTTCACTGATTCCTTTTACTTCTGAAAGACGCTCCGGTTCTTCATCCAGAATCCGCATTGTGTCTTCCCCAAACCTTCTGACAATCCGTGCAGCTAAAGCGGCTCCCACGCCTTTAATAGCGCCGGAGCCCAGATATCTTTCTATAGCAATGGTATCTTCCGGAATCTTTGTCTCATAAGACTCAACTTTGAACTGCTGACCATAAGTCGAATGTTCCACGTAAGTTCCGGTAAGTTCCAGAAGTTCACCCTCGCCGATATATTCAAACACACCTACACAGGTAAGTTCTGAACCATCCACCATGAGATTCAGAACTGTGTATCCATTATCCTCATTGCGAAAAATGATATGATCTACATATCCTTCCACTGTACTTTGCATACATATTATCCTTTTCTCACTATTTACCCAGTTTCGCCATCACTTCCGCATACAGACCGGTGCCTTCCGCTACCACACAGGATGGATTCTCTGCCGTCATAGCATTGATTCCTGTCCGCTCTGTGAGGATTTCCTCCAATCCGTCCAGGAGAGCACCTCCTCCGGTCAGCACGATACCTCTTTCCACAATATCCGCAGCCAGTTCCGGCGGTGTTTTTTCCAACACACCATGGACTGCCTCCACAATCTTTGTGGTAGATTCCTGAAGTGCCTCGCGGATCTCTTCGGATGTAACAGTCACGGTTTTGGGAAGACCAGTGATCACATTACGACCTTTCACTTCCATCGTGACAATCTGAGGCCGTTTACACGCTGTCCCAATCTTAATCTTGATGGCTTCTGCTGTCTGTTCACCAATAAACAGATTGTGTGCTTTCCGCACATGACGGATAATTGCCTCATCAAAATCATTTCCAGCCACCTTAATGGATGACGATACCACGATACCTCCAAGAGAAATGACAGCAATATCTGTAGTACCGCCTCCTATATCCACGATCAGATTGCCAAATGGCTTTGTAATATCGATTCCTGCACCTATGGCTGCAGCGATAGGCTCTTCAATAATATATACCTCCCGGGCTCCTGCCTGATAGGTTGCTTCCTCCACCGCCTTACGCTCAACTTCTGTCACTCCACTGGGCACACAGATGCTGATCCTTGGCTTCCGAAATGCCTTTCTCCCCATGGCTTTCTGTATAAAATGCTTCAGCATCTTTTCTGTAATAGTATAATCTGAGATAACTCCCTGGCGCAGCGGACGGATCGCCATAATATTACCCGGTGTCCTTCCGATCATCTGACGTGCTTCTTCACCGATTGCTTTTACCTTGTCCGCATCTTTATCATAAGCAACTACAGATGGCTCTTTCAAAACAATCCCTTTGCCTTTTGTATAAACAAGAATACTGGAAGTTCCCAGATCAATTCCTATATCTGCTGATGCCATATTAGTCCCCTTTCAATTTCAGAATGTTACACTTTCCAATGATCTTACCGGTTCATTCCAATCTTCCGGAAATTGAGCCGCAACCATATTATAAACAATTCCCTGTTAAATGGAAAGCGTTTTTTGGAGGTATTTTTCGACATACTTTCCGGTATAAGAAATAGGATTCTTTGCTACCTCTTCCGGTGTACCCTGGGCAATCACAGTTCCACCTTTATCTCCACCTTCCGGTCCGATATCTATAATATAATCTGCTGTTTTGATCACATCCAGATTATGTTCGATTACGATTACCGTATTACCGCCTTCCGTAAGCCGCTTAAGAATATCAATCAACTTATGCACATCAGCAAAATGCAGTCCCGTGGTTGGCTCATCCAGGATATAAATCGTTTTTCCTGTGCTTCTTCTGGAAAGCTCTGTTGCCAGTTTTACACGCTGTGCTTCACCTCCGGAAAGCGTAGTAGAAGGCTGTCCCAGACGAATATAAGAAAGCCCTACATCATTCAATGTCTCAATCTTTCTGCTGATAGACGGAACATTTTCAAAAAACTTCACCGCTTCTTCTACGGTCATGTTCAACACATCATAAATACTCTTCCCTTTATATTTTACTTCCAGTGTTTCCCTGTTGTATCGCTTTCCCTGACATACTTCACAGGGTACATACACATCCGGAAGAAAATGCATCTCAATCTTGATGATTCCGTCTCCACTGCAGGCTTCACATCTTCCGCCTTTTACATTGAAACTGAATCTTCCTTTTTTATATCCTCTTGCTCTTGCATCAGCTGTAGCCGCAAAAAGATCCCGTATCTGATCAAAAACCCCCGTATACGTTGCCGGATTAGATCTCGGAGTTCTTCCGATCGGTGACTGATCAATATTGATCACCTTATCCAGTGCTTCGGTTCCCTCTATGCATCTATGCTCTCCGGGAATCGTACGTGCCCGGTTCAGCTTTTTCGCCAGACTTTTGTACAGAATCTCATTGACAAGAGAGCTTTTTCCCGAACCGGATACGCCGGTCACACAGGTAAACACACCAAGAGGGAATTTCACATCAATGTTTTTCAGATTATTCTGCTTTGCTCCCCTGACTGTAATCCAACCTGTTGGTTCTTTCCTTTGGGCAGGCACGGGGATTTTTATTTTGCCGCTCAGATACGCCCCGGTAATGGAATTTTCATTATTCATCAGATCCTGAGCCGTACCGATACCCACCAGTTCTCCGCCATGTTCTCCTGCCCCTGGACCAATATCTACAATGCAGTCTGCAGCCAACATGGTATCCTCATCATGTTCCACCACGATCAGTGTATTGCCCAGATCCCGCAGATGACATAAAGTCTTAAGCAGCTTGTCATTGTCTCTCTGGTGAAGACCGATACTTGGCTCGTCCAGAATATAAGCCACTCCTACCAGACCGGATCCGATCTGAGTCGCCAGACGGATTCTCTGAGCTTCCCCTCCCGACAGTGTACTGGTAGCACGGGCAAGCGTAAGATACTCCAACCCCACATCCATAAGAAAACTGATACGCGCTTTGATTTCTTTTAATACCTGATTGCCGATCAGCTTCTGCGTCTCCGTCAACTTCAGATTTTTCATAAAATCCGTAAGCTTTGCAATAGACATCGAAGTGATTTCATAAATATTTTTATCACCTACAGTCACCGCAAGTGCTTCCGGCTTCAGCCTCTGTCCCCGGCAGGTATGACATGGAGTAATCTGCATAAAGGTCTCAAATTCCTGTTTGGAAGATTCCGATCCGGTCTCACGGTATCTACGTTCCACATTCTTGATCAGCCCTTCAAAAGCCACATCATAGACGCCTTCTCCACGCTGTCCTTTATAATGTACTTTCACAGAATGCCCATTGGTTCCATAAATCAGAATATCATGGATTTCTTTCGGATAATCCTGAAATGGTGTGGACAGATCAAAATGATACTCCTCACACAACGCATCCAATATCGCCCGTGTAAAGCTGCCCTTTGAAGTACAGGACTGCCATCCCAACACGGCAATAGCACCCTCTTCTATCGAAAGGGAAGGATCCGGTATCATCAAACGCTCATCAAATTCCATCTTATAACCAAGTCCCAGACAATCCGGACATGCTCCAAAAGGATTATTGAAAGAAAAACTTCTCGGCTCAATCTCATCCACACTGATCCCACAATCCGGGCAGGAAAAACTCTGACTGAAATTCAGATACTTTCCGTCCATTGTATCCACCACGAGAAGTCCATCCGAAAGAGACAGCACACTTTCAATCGAATCCGTAAGTCGTTTTTCAATCCCGGGCTTTACCGCCAGACGATCCACGATAATCGCAATGGTATGTTTGATATTCTTATCCAGTTTGATTTCTTCCGAAAGTTCATACATATTACCGTCAATAGCCACCCGGACATATCCACTTTTCCTTGCCTGCTCCAGAACTTTCTCATGTCGTCCTTTTCTTCCCCGTACTACCGGGGCAAGAAGCTGTATCCTCGTTCGTTCCGGCAGAGCCATAATCTGATCCACCATCTGATCTACCGTCTGTTTTTCGATGGTTTTTCCACACTTCGGACAATGAGGAATCCCAATCCGGGCATAGAGCAGACGGAAATAATCGTAAATCTCCGTAACAGTTCCCACAGTCGATCGCGGATTTCTGTTCGTTGATTTCTGGTCAATAGATATTGCCGGGGAAAGTCCTTCAATACTTTCCACATTCGGTTTTTCCATCTGTCCCAAAAACTGTCGGGCATAAGATGACAGACTTTCCATATATCGACGCTGACCTTCCGCGTAAATGGTATCAAAAGCAAGAGAGCTCTTTCCAGAACCGGATAAGCCCGTAAAAACCACAAATTCATTCCGAGGGATATCTACATTCAGATTCTTCAGATTATTTTCATTGGCCCCTCGGATCTTTATATATTGTTTTTCAGATTTTTGTACTGACATATGCTTTTTCTCCTTAAAAACGGTATACTGCTAGAATATAGCAAACGTACGTTCTTGTCAAGGAAGAAAATCCGCAAGAATCGGATTGCTCACACTGATTCCCCTGCGGGTGAATCGCAGATAATCTCCATTTTGCTCCAGCAATTCCATCGTCCTGTATTTTTTAATCACATTCCCATATATTTCATACAATTCCTGTCCAAAATTATTTCTAAACTCTGTCGCAGAAACTCCCTCTGTCATTCGAAGTCCCAGAATCATATATTCTGCCATCTGGTCTCTCAATTCCAGTTTTTCTGTCTGTTCACGGATTATTTCGGGATGTTCACAGTTTTGTAAGTATTTTTCCATTTCAGAAATATTGGAAAATCTTTTATCTTCCAGCAGAGAAGCACTTCCCAACCCCAGTCCCAGATACTCCTTCCGCTTCCAATATCCCAGATTATGCCTGCATTCTCTTCCATTTTTTGCATAATTAGAAATTTCATACTGATGATATCCATAAGAAGACAATATATCATGGGTGTATTCGTACATAACCCTCTCTTCCTCTTCATCAGGAAGCTCCAATTCTCTTTCAGAAAAAGGAGTACCTTCCTCAATGATCAGACTGTATGCCGATATATGTTCCGGATGCAGCTGTACTGTCTTTGACAGCGTTGCCTCCCATGAAGCCAGACTTTGTCCCGGAAGTCCAGACATTAGATCTACATTGATATTTTCAAAACCGGCATTTCTTGCCATCTGATAGCTTTCCAGGAACTCCTCCCAGGTATGAATCCTTCCCAGCATCTTTAGTTCCCGGTTGTTCGCAGACTGACACCCAAAGCTGATTCGATTAATCCCACTCTTATGATAGATCTCCAGTTTTTTATGATCAACAGTTCCCGGATTCGCTTCTATCGTAATTTCCACATCAGAACTCCGATCAAATTTTCCGTACACACTATCCATAATCTCTTCGATCCACTCTCCCGGCAAAACTGACGGAGTCCCGCCTCCAATAAAAATAGACGAAACCTGATAGTTTGAAAAATCTCCACAATGATTAATTTCCTTTATCAAAGCTTCCACATAATTCCGCTGCCTTTCTGTCCCTGCAGGGCCTGACAGAAAATCACAATAATCACACTTTTTCACACAAAACGGGATATGAATATATAATTCCAGTTCTTTTTTCATCCACAAATCTTCTTTCTAGTTATTTTAAATCCCATGATATCACATATATCACAATAAAAATATATACTTTTTGATTCGTGATATTTGAATGAACAAAAAGTATATGTATTGACATTTTCTCACACAAGTCGTATTATAGTGATATCAATTTAATATCATTTTATATCATATGAGGAGGTATGTATATGGATAATTCAAAAATAACGGAAGAGAAGCTTCTAAAACCTGTATCCGGTATGCTGATGCTGTTTGTCTCTCTATTCATTCTGATCGGCGGCATCGTGTTTTTTGTACTGGGTCTTCTCAATTCGATTCTTACCATTGATGGCACAGATTCCGTGATTCATCCAGTGTTGCTGGGAGTTTCCATTGCCGTGTTTGTTATTGCTATGATTGTCGGACCTATTCTGATGGGTGGTCTGAAAATCATTCATCCGAACGAAGCGCTTGTACTGACACTGTTTGGTAAATATTATGGAACACTGTATCATCCTGGTTTCTTTTGGGTCGTACCTTTCTGTACAGCAATTAACCCAACTGCTGAAAATGCCTCAAAGCAGCAGATTGCAGCTTCCGTTTCCGGAATCAGCTCAGGCAAATCTTCTGCCGGAACAGAAATATCTTTTCGGAAAAAGGTTTCTTTGAAAACTATGACATTAAACAACGAAAAGCAAAAAGTTAATGACGCTTCCGGTAACCCGATTGAAATCGGTACTGTAGTCATCTGGAAGGTAGAAAATGCCACGAAAGCAGTACTGAATGTAGAAAATTTCTATGAATATCTTTCCATTCAGTGTGATGCCACCACTCGTAATGCTGCCCGCCGTTATCCTTATGATGCCGCAGAAGGCAGTGATGAAAAATCCCTTCGCGGAAGTACACAGGAAATTGCGGATATCATGCAGGATGAACTTCAGGAAAAGGTAAAAGACGCAGGTATTCAGATACTGGATGTTAGGATTAGCCGTCTTGCTTATGCACCGGAAATTGCTTCTGCCATGCTTCAGCGTCAGCAGGCAGCCGCAATCATTGATGCTCGTCAGAAAATTGTGGAAGGTGCCGTCAGCATGGTAGAAATGGCTTTACAAAAGCTGTCCGAAAATGATATTGTAGAACTTGATGAAGAGAGGAAAGCTGCCATGGTCAGCAACCTGCTTGTAGTTCTCTGCGGCAATAAAGACGCACAGCCGATCGTTAATAGTGGTTCTTTATATTAAAACGATCGTAATGATTCAGAACTGCAGCTGTGAGCAACAATTTCTGTTTGAACTACTGACAATACAGATGCAAGGGAGGTATTACAATGAGCGATCAAAAATCAAAAGAAAAAGCTAAAAAGCAAGTACCGCTCCGCCTTTCCGCCTCCCTCTGGAACGATCTTGCTCAGTGGGCAGAAGACGATTTTCGTTCAATCAACGGACAGATTGAGTATCTGTTAACGGAATGTGTTAAATATCACAAGGGTCAGAAGAAATAAAATCAAGCGGGACAACAGGTCCCGCTTGATTTTTAATCATCATCCAGTTTCAAAACACTCATAAATGCTTTCTGCGGTATTTCTACATTACCCACCTGACGCATCCGTTTCTTTCCTTCTTTCTGTTTCTCAAGAAGTTTCTTCTTACGCGAGATATCCCCGCCATAACATTTTGCCAACACGTCTTTTCGCATGGCTTTTACTGTCTCTCGGGCAATGATTTTTCCGCCCACCGCTGCCTGGATCGGTATCTCAAAAAGCTGTCTTGGTATCTCTTCTTTCAGCTTTTCACACATCTTTCTGCCTCTTTCATAAGCAGATCCGGCAAAGACAATAAACGACAGCGCATCCACTTCTTCATGGTTCACAAGAATATCCAGCTTCACCAGCTCACTTCTCTCATATCCCAGCATCTCATAATCAAAAGAAGCGTAACCTCTGGAACGGGATTTCAGTGCATCAAAGAAATCATAGATAATCTCATTCAGCGGCAGATGATAAGTTAAAAGTGCACGAGTTGTTTCCATGTATTCCATGCCCTGATACTGCCCTCTTCTTTCCTGACAGAGATCCATGATCGGTCCGATAAATTCTGTAGTCACCATGATTTCAGCTTTTACCATAGGCTCTTCCATATATTCAATCTCAGACGGATCCGGAAGATTGGACGGATTCGTCAGATCGATCACTGTTCCGTTGGTTTTATGCACTTTATAAATAACCCCCGGAGCTGTCGTCACCAGATCCAGATTGTACTCTCTTTCCAGACGTTCCTGGATAATTTCCAGATGAAGCAGTCCCAGAAATCCGCATCGGAATCCGAAGCCCAATGCAATAGATGTTTCCGGTTCATAGAACAGAGAAGCATCATTCAACTGAAGCTTTTCAAGAGCATCTCTGAGATCTCCGTATTTTGCTCCATCTGCCGGATATACACCACAATAAACCATAGGGTTGACCTTTTTATAACCGGGCAATGGTTTTTCACAGGGACGCTGCGCATCGGTGACAGTATCACCGACCCTGGTATCTTTAACATTTTTGATACTGGCGGTAAAATATCCAACCATACCTGCACTCAGTTCCTCACAGGGAATAAACTGTCCGGCACCAAAATATCCGACCTCTACAACATCAGCTGTGGCTCCGGTAGCCATCATACGTGCCATGGTACCTTTTCGGATCCTGCCTTCTTTGATTCTGCAAAATACAATCACACCCTTATAGGAGTCATAGACAGAGTCAAAAATCAACGCCTGCAAAGGTGCATTCGGATCACCCTGAGGAGCCGGTATCTTCTCCACAATCTGTTCCAGAACTTCTTCAATATTAATTCCCATCTTTGCAGAAATCTGAGGTGCATCCTGTGCTTCAATGCCGATCACATCTTCAATTTCATTGATCACCCGCTCCGGCTCCGCACTGGGAAGATCAATTTTATTAATCACTGGCATCACATCCAGATCATGATCCAGCGCCAGATATACATTGGCCAGAGTTTGTGCTTCGATACCCTGTGCTGCATCCACCACAAGAATCGCCCCGTCACATGCTGCAAGACTTCGGGATACTTCATAATTAAAATCCACATGTCCGGGGGTATCTATCAGATTGAAAATATATTCTTCTCCATTTTTTGCTTTATATACAGTACGCACGGTCTGTGCTTTAATCGTAATTCCTCTCTCTCGCTCCAGATCCATATTATCCAGAACCTGAGCCTGCATCTCGCGCTCGGTCAAAAGTCCGGTTTTCTCAATAATACGGTCAGCCAGTGTAGATTTTCCATGGTCAATGTGTGCGATAATACAGAAATTACGAATCTTACTTTGATCGATTACTGCCACTTTCGTTCCTCCCTTTCAGAATGCTTTCGTAAACGCTATCGCTTATTATAACATAAACACTCTGTATTTGTCATTCTCCTTTTAAGACTTTATTTAAGATAACGCTAAAAGGTTCCATGGCATTCATGGCTTCTTCCACTGTATTGGTCTGTGCGCCTACTTCAAGAAGTATGGATCGGGGCCGCACATGGAGATTATAACGATATCCTTTCAGATAAATGCACCTTGTAAACCTTGGATAATACTTTGCCGCCTGATAAGACAACTGGAAAGCAAAAGCCAGATTGTCAGATATATAGGGATTGGGAAGTGACTCCAGATCCCCGTTACTGACCGTCCGGCTCAGACCATTAAAATACATGATCTGGGCTGTTTGTTTGCCATTGATCTCCGTCACCAAATGTTTATCCTCCGGCACACCATCTCTGTGGAGATCAATCACCACTTCTATAGAGGGATTTTCATCCAGAACCTGCTGAACTGCAGGCAATGCATAATTATACGCCTTACTTCTCTCAAGCTGTCCATCCGCCATGTCAAAGGCATCTTTCATATGGATCACCTGATAACCATATATATCTCTGAGTATTGACTCCAGATAATTTCCCACCCCCACCACACTGGTATTTTCATCTCCTTCCACTGAATCTACATATCCCTCCTGTGAATGTGTATGATAAATAAGTATCTGTGGTCCGTCACTATTTCCGGATAATTGCAGATTATCTCCCATAAAAGATTCCACATTAATCTGAGAGCTATCTACAGTCGTATTTGGATCCACTACAAAAAAATTATTCAGCAGGTAATTATAATCACTGAGTTTCTCCATGGACAGATCTTTCACCGGTGAAGTTTCCACTGCCACCGTCCATGCCGGCATTCCCTCATCTGCCTGACTGGTCTGTTCCTGTCCGCTCTGTACCTGCACGCTCCCTGTGTCTGACTCGCTCTGCACCACACTGCCTTCAATTTTCTGGTCCTCCTCTTTTTCCCCGACTGTTTTTCCATCTTTCACTGTTTTTGCCTGATTTTCTTCTTCTACTGCTTTAGCCTGATTTTCCGAGAGAAGCCTGTCTGTAATTGTTTTTCCATTCACTTCAATTATTTCATGACATGTACTCTCATCCTCTATTACAGTCTGTTCCTCCTGCGTCTGTTGTAGATATGTAAGGATAGGAATTTCATTCCATATTTTATTCCATGTGTTTTCCAACCATCTTCCACTTTGTCCTTCCTCATAAAAGCAGGCAGGCAAATAGCAGGACAAAGCTTCCTCTTCCACTTCACTATAAGCCTGCCGCAATATTTCCTGAATCTTTTGGGGAGGATTTTCACGAATCCTGAGAAATCCTCTCGCAATGAGATATCCCCCAAGGCAGACAGCCAGACACCATATCAGACCATTTACTATTTTCTCAGATTTAGACACTCTCCTCCCTCCTTCTCGTCAAGTATCTGTCATCCACATCAATATATGAGGGGAAGTCCCTATTTATACCCCCATCCCGGATACAGCTATATTAATTCCTTCCGATATGGTAAAACTGAGCATTTTTATTGTTTCATCCACATCCTTGGGTGTTACATACATACTATGCAGCTTTGGTGTGATTAATTCTCCCAAAAATTCCTCCATTTCAGATTCTTCCAGGTTTTCCAGCAGATGAGCGATAGCATCATGTACAATCGTTGCTGCATCTACTACCGTCGGTACTCCGATTCCAATCACCGGAATTCCCAGAGATTCCATAGTAAGCCCATTTCGATGATTCATGACACCGGATCCCGGATTGATCCCTGTATCCGTAATCTGTATAGTACAATTCAGACGCTTCATACTTCTGGCCGCCAGTGCATCAATGGCAACTACAACATCCGGTTTCGTCTCTTCCACTACCCCACGGATGATTTCCATAGTCTCCATCCCGGTCTGCGCCATGACACCTGGAACCAGGCTGCTGACAAGGTGTACTTTTTCTTCCCCTACGCTGGCTTTTCCATATTCCTTTACAATATGTCGGGTAATCTTCAGATTATTAATTGCTCTCGGCCCCAATGCGTCCGGTGTAATATCTCTGTTTCCCAATCCAACGACTAAAATAGATTTTTCTTTTTCCAAATGCAAAAGCTGACATAGATGACCTGCAAGCGCCTTCGATATTTCCCTGTGATAATCTTCATCCGGCACCACCAGGTTTGGCGCTTCCATGGTAATATATGTGCCTTTTGGCTTCTCCATCAGTTTTGCGCCGGATTCTGTATGGATTTCAACTACGGTTGTTCGAAGATCCAGCTTCTCCTGATAATCCTCATGAATCTCAACGCCTTTAATTTCCACATTATCCTTCTCAAATTTTTCTTTGCTTTCCACCGCAAGATCGGTGCGTACACGGTATGATCCAAGCATATCCAATCTCCTTCCTTTTCCGGGAACTGTCATTCCTGACGGAATTATTACTACTATCATTTCCCGGAAATACCGAAATCTATACGGTTTTCCTTGCGATTTTTCCTTTATATTTTGTAAAAAAGCATTGACAAACTCCGACTCATAGAATAAACTATATAAGTGTGTTTAGATGAGCCTGTCCGTGTCTCGGCTGATCTATGATTATAATTATATATGTGAATATTATTGGAGGTCGAATCAATGGCAAATATTAAATCCGCTAAAAAAAGAATTCTGGTAAACAGAACAAAAGCTGAAAGAAATAAATCCATCCGTTCTGCAGTTAAAACTGCTATGAAGAAAGTTGATACAGCAGTTGCCAACAAAGATCTGGCAGCAGCTCAGGCAGCTCTTCCGGCAGCTATCTCCGCTATCGAGAGCGCAGCTTCTAAGGGTGTATATCATAAAAACAATGCAGCTAGAAAAGTTGCACGTATCACAAAAGCAGTAAACACAATTGCTTAATTTCGGCTGACTGTAGTCCGGCGGATGCGTCTGACTGCAGATAATTAAGTATTGCATGTTAAAAGGACAATCATTCCGTCAATGATTGTCCTTTTTTTTATTCTCTTCGGGCATATTTTACGATCAGAAGCTCCACACTCAGCACATCACCCAACTTTCCTGTTTTCACATCTTCCTCTGCCTGTGTGAAATCTTCCACCGCCTGTCTGAGTTTTTTCACGGAATACTTTCCTATGCATCCCATGTACTTTCGTATCACGAATCCCTGAATTCCTGTTTTGGTTTCAATTTCTTTAGTCCCATATCCCTGCTCCTTCAGTTCTTTTACCTGTAAAAGCTGATTAAACTGTCTTGCCAGAAGATACAGTATATGCATTGCCGGTTCTTTCAAAGCCAGAAGATCATAATATAACTCCAACGCCTTTTTTTGATTCTGTTCGGACACCGCCTGCACCATGGCAAAAATCTGATTGGTCACACGGTTTGTACATATAGTTTCAATATCTTCCGTAGTAATGACATTTCTTCCCATAGTATAGCAAATCAGCTTTTCCAGTTCTTTTTCTATATTACTCATATCAGATCCTGTTTTCGAAAGAAAAAGCTCCATATCATTGCGGGTGATCTGCTTTCCTTCCTTTTTCAATATACTCAGAACCCAGCGTATCAAGGTATCTTCTTTTTGCTGCGCAAATTCCACAGCTTTCCCGGATTTGCTTACTGCTTTATACATTTTACTTCTTTTATCCACCTCAGCTTCCACAAAAAGAAGTACCAGATAATCGGGAAGTCTTCCGATGTATTCTGCCAGTTCCGGACACTGTCCTTTAAAAAAGCCTGTATTTTCCATTACGATCACTCTTCGATCAGCAAAAAACGGAATCGTTTCTCCGAGAGAAATTATCTCGCGCACATCAATTCCTTTTCCCTCAAATCTGGCATAATTCATCGTATCATCCTCCGGATTCAACGCATGAATCAGCTTATTTTTGTACTGTTTCTTCAGATACTCTTCTTCCCCATAAAACAGATATACTCTTTTAAACTCCTGGTTTTTTACGTCTTCCAGTATACTTTTCATTCCCAATCCTGCCGCTTTCCATTTATACTCACTAAATCTTCCTTTCCAGTATACCTTTCCCGGATGATTACGGCAAGGAAAATTTACCGGAATCCTTCTACCGTCCATCCGTCTCTTATTTCTGTAACAGTCAAAGCTCCCTGTTCATCCGTCCGCAAAATCTGACAGCCTCTTTCCTGCAGTCTGGAAATCGTCTCTTCACCCGGATGACCATAATAATTGTTTTTTCCACAGGAAATCACTGCCACCTGAGGATTGACTTTTTCAAGAAATGCTCTTGAGGTGGAACCGTTTGATCCATGATGAGCAATCTTCAGAATCTCGCATTCAGGCAGATCATCCATTAGTTTATTTTCTTCTTCCAAAGGTAGATCACCGGTGAACAAAGCATGCATTCCATCAAGTTCCCAGACAAATACCAGCGATCCACCATTTGCATCGTGAGAATAATCCTCGCTATTTGGATGTAATACTTTTATTTTTGCCTTTCCCATAGAAAGTTCATCTCCTGCCTTTAAAAAACTGCACGCAGTACCAACCTCTTTCGCCAGGAACTGGATCTGCTCTCCTTCTTTTGTCTCTTTCATCCACCATGGAAGAAACACCTGCTCCACGATAAGCCAACCTTTTTTACTTTCCTCCAGAACCTCTTTTGCCCCATTCAAATGATCCTGATCGGAATGCGTCAGGAATATTGCTTCCAATCTGGAAATTCCCTCGTATTTCATAAATGGAAGAATCACATATTTTCCCACCTCATCTCTGCTGGTACTGCCTCCATCTACCAACACCTCTGTTCTACCTGTCTGCAGCACGATGCCATCTCCCTGTCCAACATCCAGTACAGTAATGCAGTTTGTATCTTTCCATGGTGCCCCCATGAAAAAGAGCATCATTACAATTCCTGTCATCTGGATTATGATTATCTTCCCCATCTTTTTTTCTTTCATTTTGCTGCAGATCATGCATACGCCTGCCAAAATACCGTAATAAACCAGGATTGACGGCATTGATGGTTTTCCCGGGGTCCATATACCTGCTGATACACTCTGCGCAGCTTCTCCCATCCATTCATACATACGGACAATTCCATATGCCGGCAATCCCACCAGGCTTCCCGGTCCTGCACCCCAATATCCCAGAATCAATGCCAGAAACCCTGAAGCAAGCACGAATGGCATCAGCGGCAGTACCACCAGATTGCATATGATTCCAATCACAGATACCTGATAAAATGCATGCAGAACTACCGGAAGCATAAAAAGCCAAATAGAAAATCCAGATACGATTTTACCACCTGCATGCTCCTTTTTTCTCCCTTTCATCAGACTTCGCCTCAATTCTTTCTGCCACTCTACATAAGTCCCCATTCCTACAACTGCTGCAAATGACATTTGAAATCCGCTGTCCATAAGCAGATCCGGATTATCCAGCAAGAGCAAGATTCCTGCCAGAGCAAGCGCAGATAAAAAATCATAAGTTCTTCCAAGGATTCTGGATGCCAGCATCAATCCAAACATAATCAACGCCCGTACCGCAGTCGTTGGATTGCCGATCAATATGCCATAGCCAATCAATACCAGAAAAGAGCAAAAAGAAGACAAAGACATGGGGATTCCCATCCATCTCAGCGCATTCCAGAGTCCCGCTCCCAACATGCTGATATGAAGCCCTGAAATAGCCATAATATGGCTGATGCCGGCTGCCTGAAATCCTGACTTTGTTTTCTCATCCAGATTTTGTTTTTCACCCAACAGCATAGCATCCATAATACCTGCTTCATTTCGAGGAAAAATCTCATAGATAATATTTCTGCATCTTTCTCTAAACGATTCAAGACAAATCTGTATCTTTCCCGCCGGTGATATAATTTCCATCCCGCTAATTTCTTCCAGATAAAAATCAATTTTTCTTGATCTTTCATAGTTTACCCTGTTAAATTCACCTGGATTTCCCGGTTCCTGCGGCAATACCAATTTTCCCGCAACCCGCAGTTTACACCCGTACAGATTGTCTGTTGTTCCTTCTATTTTACATTTTATAGTTCGTATGGGATATTGTTTTGAATTGATATATAGATTTGTCTGCTTTAAATATAGATACGTTATTGTTTGATATTCCTGATATGTTTTTTCTTCCTGCTGACAGACGATTCCTTCCGCCTCCACAGGACTTCCCACATCAGGTAGTTCTTTATCGGAAAGTCCTGTATCAGCTTCTGTATCTCCGGATTCGGCAGCCAGATCTATCGGTTCTCTACCGGCTGGGGTTCTCCATATCCATGAGATTCCCAGCCAATTTCCCAACCAGATTCCTGATACCAGAATCAATACTGCCAGACAAAGAGGACGATTTTTCATCCTTCCTCCTCACTTTCTTCCAGATCTTTCTCAACCAGATCCATGTTTTTTTCATACAATTGGTTCAGATCCATACTCTCCATGAAAGTAATCTTTGAATCCCCGTTGACCGAAATCTGAACTCTTTTAACATTGCCGGCTGCGATCAACGAATTCACTATGGAATACACCGGAAGTTCCTGCTGAATACTCAGCGCTTCTGTCTCAAACCTCTGATCCAGATTCACATATGCAATTCCATCTGCCTGTGATACGGATAAAATACCGGCACTGGGTGATAGCGTCGCAAAATGTCCGGTCTCTTTCGGTCCCTGGATCAGCTGTTCCACTACAACCTTTTCAATCGGTGAGTTGCTGGTATAATATACCTTACGCCTTTCTTTCACCAGCTTATCTCCTGTTTCATTGGCAAAATAGAGTTCCAACTCTGTATACTGATAGGCTGTAATATCCTTTCCGGAATTTTCCAAAAAGCTGTTGCTTCCCATAATACCCACCGTATTTCCTCTGGAATCCAGAAGTTCTTCTCCCTCAATCAATATTTTCACATAACTGACTGCTTCAATCTGCAGAAAATTTTTCACAATAGCTGCTCTGCATAAAATCTCATCCACTGTAGTCATTTTTCTGTATGCAACATTAAAATTCAGCTGCAGGATATCACCCGAAAACTCATAATTCAGCAACGATACGCCCGTCGGCAAAAGTCCCACTCCCTCATCGCCACCACCTATTTTCTCGCTGATTTCTTCAATCATTCCTTCTGTTTTCTCAGATTTGGGAGTAAAATTTTCGGATTCAATCGCACCTTTATCATAATTCACATAGTAAATCTGATATTCACTTTTTTCTTCGTTCTCGTCACATCCGCTCATCCACATACAACCCAACAGCAATACGCCAAGAAATATAAGAGGGAGCCATATTCTATTATAATGTTTTCTTTTACCCACTCTTTCACCTCATTTCTATTCCATATGCATCAACGGAATTCTCACAGAAAATGTGGTTCCTTCCTGCTCTTTGCTGCGCACGCGGATCGCGCCATGATGCATCATGATTGCACTTTTCGTAATGGCCAGCCCCAGACCTGTGCCTTCAATCTCTGTAGAATGTGACTTATCGACCCGATAAAACCTTTCAAAAATATGATCGATGGAATCTTCCGGAATTCCTTTTCCGGAATCCGCGACAGTTACATAAAAATACTTATGATCTGCATTCAGAGATACCCGGACCCATCCACCGTCTTTATTATATTTGATTGCATTTTCCACAAGATTACTGATAGCCAGCGTCAGTTTAGTCTCATCAATCTCTGCATTCACCGGTCGAAAGCTTTCCAGCACCAGATCAATATTTTTCTTTGCAGCAATAGGCTTCAGCCGCTTTAATATCAGTTCCAGAAGTTCATTGATACTGACAGTTTCGATATTAAGTGTTTCCGCTTTCTTATCCAGTTTGACCAGCGTAAGCAGATCTGTAATAATCTTGTTTTCCCGATCAATCTCTTCTGCGATATCCTGCATGAATTCCTGATACAATTCAATCGGTACATTTTCCTGTCCTACCAGAGAATCTGCCAGAACTTTCATAGAAGTAAGCGGAGTTTTCAGTTCATGAGACACGTTGGATACAAATTCCTGACGTGAATTATCCATAGACTTCATTCGTCCAAGCATTTTATTAAATGCATCTGTGATCAGTTCTGTCTCCGTATAGTCCGGAACAGAAATTTTCTCATCCAAAAAACCATCCGTAATATCTTCAATGGCTCTTGTGATTTTCGCAAAAGGTTTCATCAGAATTCCTGCCAGTATATACCCAAGACCCAGGACCAACACACCGATAATCATGAGAATCGACATACCCTTCTGCTCCAGGATTTTGATGCTGGCTACAATCTCTTCTGTGGACACACTGATCAACATAACCCCCGCAACCTGATTTTCATTTTCCAGATCTGTATGAATCGGCACTGTCATCTCAATATAACGGTTTTTCCTGTCATAACTGCTGCTTTCTTTCCCATCACTGAAACATCGTATCACTTCCTGGGAAATCATGTATTTTCCCCTATCAATATCATACGTATCTTTGATCACACGAAAATCCTGATCAATAATCAGAATCCGTCCATTATAAACATTCGACAGCATCGTCAGCTCACTGTTAATGGCTTCCGAACTGGGATCTTCCAGATATTGTTCTTTTACCAGCTGATTGCTGAGAATATCACACTGGTTTTTAACCCCAAAACTCCGCAGAGATACTGCCCGGTCTTCATAGCTGCTAACGATTCCTTTCTCCACTATGACACTGGGCACAATTCCGATGATTACCAGAATTACCATAATACGGAAACGGAGACTTTTAAAAAATTTAAACTTATTCTTCATCTCTTTATCCTTTCCATGGTTATTTCAAGTTGGAAAGAGGACGTCTTCTGACGCCCTCCAACTCATTTCTTATACCTGAAAATAATATCCGACTCCCCACTTCGTATGTACATACTTCGGTTCACTGGGATTGGTCTCAATCTTTTCACGAAGACGGCGAATATGCACATCCACGGTACGCACATCTCCCGGATACTCATAGCCCCATACAATATTGAGCAGGTTTTCTCTGCTATATACTTTATTAGGATTAAATACCAGAAGCTCCAGGACATCAAACTCTTTCGCTGTCAGATTGATTTCTTTACCACCAATAAAAACCCTTCTGCTTTCACAATCCAGCTTCAGATCTCCCGCTTCCACCACACGTGTTTTTTCCTCCTGCGGTGCAGGCTTTCTCGTCCTTCGCATAATCGCTTTGATTCTCGCCTTAACTTCCAGAATATTGAAAGGTTTGGTTATATAATCATCTGCTCCGTATTCCAGACCCAGAATCTTGTCCATATCCTCACCTTTGGCTGTAAGCATGATAATCGGCACATCGGAAAACTCACGAATCTGTTGACATACTTCCAGACCATTCATTTTTGGCAGCATCAGATCCAGAAGAATCATATCATATTCTTTGTTCTGCACACATTCCAGTGCTTCCTCCCCGTCATATGCACAATCCACTTCCATTCCGTCCTGTTCCAGACTGAATCGGATCCCTTTCACGATCAATTTTTCATCATCTACAACCAGTACCTTTTTACCCATTATTTCACTCCTCAATTCACTGTACCGTTATTTTATCTTTCAGTTTTTCATAAGTCTTTTCTTTTATTCCTTCAACCTGCATCAACTCTTCAATAGTGGAAAATCCTCCTGTTTTTTCACGATATGCAATAATTGCTTCCGCTCTTATCTCACCGATTCCACTCAAAGTCATCAACATACTTTTATCTGCTCGATTGATATTAATTTTTTCATCTGTATTTTGCCCTGAAGAAGTATTCTCATCCTGAGAAGAAAGCCCTTTGGCGGCTGTCTCATCGACTGCTGTACTTTTCAACTCTTCGGCCTCTTCCTTTGTATAAATACGGATCTGCTGCCCATCTGTAAGGAACTCTGCCTGATTAATCAGACCTTGCTGCGCCTCTTCAAGAAAACCTCCGGCTTTCTCGATTGCCTGATAAACTCGGCTTCCCTTTGGAAGCTCATATACACCCGGCGCTTTCACAGCTCCGCATACCTCCACATAAATCATCTGGGATTCTGTTTCGTCTATTGAATCATCTTCCGCCTCATCCTGTATACCTGACTCATCCTGTAGTTCAGATCCGGCTTCTTCTTCCATAACGTTCTCCTGACTGACAGTAAATTCGTCTGCTGTCTCCTGATTTTTCAGGATTGAAACGGAGTCGGAATCACCACAGCCTGATACCACAGATATACACAGAAGCAAAAGAAGGATTCGTTCCATCTTCTGCAAAACATTTTTCATGCACATTACTCCTTATCGCTTCAGCCATAAGGTTCCCTCCATGCATACACATTTTATTTTACCCAATTTACCAGTTAATTACAAGTGTGCATTTCAAAATATGCACTTTTATTCGTGAAATACCCAGGACATCATACGACTGATGGAAATGAAAAAAAGATGTACTCCGTATCAAAGACACAAAAACAGAGTACATCTCTTTTCACTTATTTACATATACCAATATGTGATTTATTCTTTTCCATTAAAGCAATAGGTACAGAGCTTACACGGTGAGATTCCAATGGATGCAATCATATCATCCAGGCGATGATACCGAAGGGAAGTAAATTTCAGTTCGGTTTTGATATCATCCAGCATTGCCTGATAATTATGGGAGTCCGGATTTGCATAATCTTCCAGTATAGCTTCTGTTACTGTGCCTTCCCTCTTCTGAATCACACGTCGGGTGATCAGATCCATCTCGGATTTGGAACGGGAGAAATTCAGATACTTACATCCATATAACAATGGCGGACATGCCGGACGGATGTGTACTTCTTTTGCACCACTTTCATAAAGGAATTCCGTTGTTTGTCCAAGCTGAGTTCCGCGGACGATGGAATCATCGATAAGAAGCAGGCTTTTATCTTTAATCAGTTCCCGTACAGGAATCAGTTTCATATGTGCGATCTGTTCTCTCTGACTCTGATGAGCCGGCATAAAAGAACGAGGCCAGGTTGGTGTGTATTTGATAAACGGTCTGGCAAAAGGAATACCGGAACGGTTTGCATAACCAATTGCATGGGCGGTACCGGAATCCGGCACACCTGCCACAATATCAGGTTTTACATTGTCACGGCGCGCAAGCATATCACCGCAGTTATAACGCATCTGCTCTACATTGACACCTTCATAGGTAGAGGTAGGATAACCATAGTATACCCACAGGAAAGAGCAGATTTTCATCTCTTCTTTTGCCGGTGAAACAGTTTCCGCACCTTCCGGTGTGAAGAAAACAATCTCCGACGGACCCAATTCTTTGTAATCGTGATAACCCAGATTGAAATATGCAAAACTTTCAAAGGAAGCACAGACAGCATCATCTTTTTTACCCAGAATCAGCGGTGTACGTCCCAGACGGTCACGGGCAGCATAGATTCCCTCCGGTGTCATGATAAGCAGGGTCATAGAACCTTCAATCATTTCCTGCGCATAGCGAATTCCTTCAACCAGTGTTGGCTTCTGATTGATCAAAGAAGCTACCATCTCTGTAGCATTGATGCTTCCGCCGCTCATTTCCAGAAAATGTGTACAACCATTTGCAAAAGAATGCTTTACCAATTCATCCATGTTGTTGATCTTACCAACCGTAGTGATCGCAAAACTTCCAAGATGAGACTGTACCATCAGCGGCTGAGGTTCTGTATCCGATATACATCCAATTCCCAGATTTCCCTCAAGCTCATCCACATCCCGTTCAAACTTTGTACGGAAAGGTGAGTTCTGAATATTATGAATGGCACGGTTAAATCCATGTACTTTATCATAGACTGCCATACCACCTCTGCGTGTACCCAGATGTGAATGATAATCTGTTCCAAAAAACAAATCTGAAACACAATTGTTTTTTGATGCAACTCCAAAAATTCCACCCATATTTGTTCTCCTTTTGTGTTACGAAATCAAAACTCAATTCGTATTTTGTTATATGATCCTTGTTTCTGCGGATTGTTTCATACGTTATGTCTTTACAACCCATGCAACATTATATAATGGTAATTTGAGGAGTGCAAGAAAAAAATAACTCTTGTGATATACTTTCATGAACCAAAATGTATCATCTTATCCGATTTTACTTCCGCAATAGATACAGAATCTGTCACCTGGTTTTATTTTATTTCCGCACTTCGGGCAGCATGGTTCTGATGAAGCATTTTCCTTTTTCTGCTCTTCTCTCTCCTGTGGTGCTGCAGATACAGGCGCATCCCACTGCAGCATCGGTTCTTCCTGACCTAAAGTGGTCCTGGGCTGGGGAGGTACCTGAGTTTCCTGTACATTTTGTGGTTTCTGCGGTTCCTGAGAATTATTCTGTGGCTGCACTCCATTCACCGGATAACCACACCGTTTACAGTAGTTCTTTCCGGGAGTAATTGGTGCTCCACAATTCTTGCATGTCGTCATCGCACTCTGAGCTGTATTTTTTATACTGCTTCCTACATCCTGTACTGCAGATTTTAACTGTGCACCGATCTGTGCCCCCATCTCCTGCATGGTTTTTCCACTATTATTTGGTGTTCTCGGTGGAACACTGCCGCCATACGGATTCTGAGCATACGGATTTCCATAATAACCATTTCCGTTCGGATACATTTCTTCATATTTTTCCTGGAACTTATTCATCACATCACATGCGTAAAAATATGACAGGAACGGAATATTCATAAATATGGTAAATAAAACCGGTGATTCCACATTTACATCATACTTTTTGCTTGCCGAATCCAGCCTGGATGCCAGATTGTATATCCAGTACAATGAGTAAATACCACATGTAATAATTCCCAGCAGCCACGCTACAATGTAATTTTGTGTCACTTTTCCGTCATCTGCACAGATGACATTGACATCCTCTCCATACTGAAACCAGAAATAAATGGAATACAGTCCACAGGTGAGAATACCGAAAATTGAGCTTAAAAGCCCATCACGTCTCTTAAATTGCATAACCAATCCTCCCTCATTTTTATTTTGTATCATTATGCTAAGCCCATTGTAGCATTCTTCCCTGAGCCGTGCAATCATTTGTTCGCAAGATCTTCTCCCAAAACACGGCTGAATACAGCTGCCGTTTCTTCATACATATGCCCATCATAATCCGCAAATTCTTCCAGTTTACCCGGCATCCCCTCACTTCTGTCATTTATATAATTGTAAAATGGTATCTTTCTCTCTTTCATATATTCTTTAAAAAAACCTGATGCAGCATCATAGTGTTCCTGATATTTCCCGTAAGTGACCCACGGAACCGGAGTGATTACTACGGTCAACTCAATTCCTTCTTTCTCACAAAATTCCGCCATTTTGTCAAATGCCTGCATTGCTTCTTCTCTGGCCCCGGGAGACTGCCACAAGGATGGGAAATCCTCCTGCAGACGGTCAGAGGACAGCGGATGACGTGCAAAAAACCCATCTTCCCGATACGTTTGTACTTCCGAATCAAATGGTTCTACACCATAATTTTTATAAACATCACTCTGTTTCTGTTCCAAAAGAGCACCAATTCTCGTAACTCTCTTCCTATAAAAATACCAGGGAAACAGCACACTTCGAAAATCCGCTTTCAGCATCTTATCAAGGAAATACTCAGCTTTCACATAAGACCACGGCATCTCATGATAAAACGTAATAAAATCGGCAGACTGACTGGGAATGGTCACCCAATAGCCCGCATCCAGTTCATAGATTACTCTGGTAAGTTTTCTATGTCTTGCCGCTTCCCGCACAAGGTAGTAGGAATCTACCGGATACTGTCCTCCCTGACAAGCATTTATTGTTTTTTCCCCGGTTGTTTCTTCCAAAACTTTCGGATCCAGTCCACATTTTCCATGAGAAGTCCCCACAATAAGAGTTTCATAATCTCCTTCTACCAGATGATGCATATCCGCTCTTGTATAGGTATATGGATACAACATATAGGTCAAAAGCTCATTGACTCCGAGGTAAATACAAAAGAGCAGCAAAATCCCCATACACTTTTTAAAATTGTGCATAGATAAACCCTCCCGTAAGCGCAGGATACTGGCTGAATATCGGAAGACAAAGCAGGATCCCCAGATAAACTGCTCCACGCAGTAAGACAGGAGCTTTCATCAGTCGGGAAAACAGATTAATTCCTTTCTCCTCAAAAAAGCTGAAAATAAAGAGTACCATCACTCCCAATGCAAGAATCGCCAGTGCATATATGGTATAATCCGTGGTTCCTCCTTGTCCGATGGGAATTTCCTGAATCTTGCCGGGACTCCACTGGGTTACACTGTTTTTCATCATTGAAAATGCCTGAGAAACGGTATCCGCTCTGTCGAAAAACCAGCTTATGTTAACCAGCAGGAATGTACGTAGAATCTGAAATACCTGCCAGCCTGCCGATTTTTCCTGAATATGACATATCTTTTTCCATTTGCGGTAATTCGGCGCCATCAAACCACTGAAAGCAATAATGAATCCGTTATACATACCATAAATAATGTATTTCCATGCAGCTCCATGCCATACTCCGACCACCAAAAAAACAATCAGATTGGCAAGACAGATGGGAAGTGTCCGGCCCGTACTGCGGCCAAATATTTTCTTTGACCATTTTCCGAATCTGTTCATCCATCGGGACAGAGATACCGGATAAAACACATAATCTTTCATCCATGTGCCCAGGGTAATATGCCAGCGGTGCCAAAAGTCCGTGATAGAACGGGCAAAATATGGTCTTTGAAAGTTCTCATCCAGAGTGACTCCAAACAGTTTTCCCACTCCGATCACGATATCCATTCCACCGGAAAAATCTCCATACAGTTGTATGGAATATGCCAAAACGGCAAAAACCGCCAGACCGGAATACGTCTGATATTGATCAAAAAGGGCGTCCACAAAAGGTGCAGCCGTATCTGCCAGAACGAGCTTCTTAAAAAATCCCCACAAGATTCTCTGAACCCCTTCCTCTGCTCTTTTCCACTCCCATCTACGCCTCTCATAGAGCTGACAAGCCAACCGGGAATGTCTCCCAATAGGGCCCTGAAGGATCTGTGGAAAAAATGACAAAAACAACGCAAAGCGAAACAGATTCTTTTCCGCTTTTGTCTTTTTCCAATAAACATCAAGCAAATATCCCATAGACTGAAAGGTATAAAAGGAAATTCCAATAGGAAGTACCAGTTCCAGATAGGACAGATGCCCCCGAAGGATTCGATTCACATTCAAAATGATAAAATTCAGGTATTTCAGAATTCCCAGCATCCCAAAGTTCAGGATAAGCGTAATAATTACAATTGCTTTTTGATATTTTTTCTCTTTTATCCTTTCCAGACATCGTCCCGCCACATAGGTCGTTACAGTGGAAAACAGAAGATATCCCAGAAGACCTGCACCGTGGGACGCATAATACAAATAGCTGAAAACCAGAAGCCACATCCACTGAAATCGCCCGGGTATCAAATAATATCCAACCACAGCCAGAACCGTAAATAATAAAAATCCCATTGAATTAAAAGCCATAGGTTATTTCTCCGCCTGCAGTTTCTGTACCATGTTCCACAGTGCCTGCGCCGAATTAAAGTTTTCCGGAATAATTTCTGCCGGAGTCACCTGTACGCCAAATGTATCCTCAAGTTCAGCCACTATAGATAAAATAGCAAAGGAATCCAGGATTCCGTCATCAATCAGGGTAGTACATGTTTCATAATCCGCATCCGGCTGAATATCTTCAAGAATTTCCAATAATTTTTCCATCTTTTTTCCTCTCTTTTTTATCCATTAATATGATTTGTTTCTATTTTCCTACGCACCAACTGCAGTCCTTCCTCCCTGGACCATATAAGAATCTGAGGCATTGGTCTGCTTAAAAACAGATAAATTCCCTCTGTGACAGAATATGCACCTGTGTTTTCAAACACTAAGATATCTCCGAGAACATTTCCCTTAAGTGGCAGGTTTTTTACCAGCACATCATTTGCAGTACAAAGAGCACCACAGACCGTCACCGGAACCATATCTTTTTGTAGATCATGATACTCCAGTGTCTTCCCATCCAGTTGCTGATAAAAAGGAATTTTCATCGCCATTGTCTGTCCGTAATAATTCAGATGATGTATCCCTCCATCTACAATTGCATAAGTTTTTCCATCATTTTCTTTCAAATCTACTACCCTGGTAACATAAACACCACATTCCGCTGCCAGATATCGACCTATCTCCAGTGTGATTTTTCCACGAAACTTCATTCTTTCCAGTATCTGGCGAAACTCATCCATTACTTCCCGAATGTCTTTGTTTTCATCTTTCTGAAAATAAGGGAAGAAAAATCCGGGACCGTATTCCAGTTCTTTTGCCTGAAACCCCCACTTTTCTTCCAACTTGGCATACAGACGATCAAGCATGGACAATTCTTCTTCCATCACTTTCATCTGTCTTTTCTGGGTACCGGAATAATACTGGATTCCCTGAATTTTCAGCTGTGGATACTGCTTCCTGTCACGGATCAGTTCATGAATTTTTTGCTCATCCATTCCAAACTGATTGCCTCCGGTCAGTCTTAGTAAAACAGAAATTGTCAATCCCATCTCCTCTGATATTTTTGCCAACGCGTCAAATTGCCTCCGGGATTCTACAGTATAGATTCCTTTTTCCCCATAAGAAGTAAGCATCCGTCGGATTTCCTTTTCCCCCTTATATACTCCTGAAAGCACTATTTTATCCATAGAAATACCATTTCTTTCACATATGGCAAGTTCACCCGGGGAACATACTTCCAACCGTTTTACCCGATCTGCCGCAGCGGATATTAAAAATGGATTTGCCTTCACAGCATAACAAAGATTTACCTGCCGTCCCAATATTTCCTTTATCTGTCGGATACGGAATGTAAATACATCAAGATCGAACAAATAAAATGGAGTCTCGTAAATCGCTGCAGCCTGCTTGATAATTCTTTTCATTCCCTCAACACCTCCGAACTATTTGTCAGCGCTTTTCGATCAATTTTTCCATTTGGTGTAAGCGGCATATGTGTTACCCTGCAAAAACGGTTTGGAAGCATAAATGCCGGAAGCCGCTCACTCATCTGCCGTTTTAATTCTCGTTTTTCTATATCACCCTCATAGAATGCCAAAATTTTCTTATTTTCCGTGTCAAAAATACAACAGGCTCTTACGATCGATTCCACCTGCTCCATGGCAGCTTCTATCTCACCCAGTTCGATCCGGTGCCCCATGTGTTTGATCTGAAAATCCTTCCGGGAAGAAAAATACAGTTTGCGGTCCACACCATAATATCCCATGTCCCCGGTACGATACATCCTCTCCGGATAGCAGTGATTCAGTGGATTTTGCACAAATACCCTCTCTGTCTGCTTATGATTTCTGTAATATCCCAGAGCCAGTCCTGTTCCTGTTACACAGATTTCTCCTTCTATCCCCGGCTCGGATATCTCTCTGTTCTTCTCATCTAACAAAATTACGGTCTCATTTGGAAATGCATTTCCAATCGGAAGGTTTTCTCCCGGCTGAAATTCCCGATCCACAATATAATACGTACAGTTACAGGTAATTTCCGTAGGACCATATAAATTGACATACATGGCATCCGGAAGATATCTGCGCCACAGATTCAGATGTTTGACCGGCATCATTTCCCCTGAAAACAACACTTTTTTAATCTGATTCGGCACTCTGTACTCAAATCCCCGAAGCGTCGTTATGATACACAAAGCTGAAACTGCCCAGATCAAGGTTGTCACCCGGCGTTCACACAGGAAATCAAGAAGCTGTGTCGGGAAAGAAAACATTCTTTTCGGAATGATTTCCACCCTTGCTCCTGTTTTCAGACCGGAATAAATATCCTTCACAGAAACATCAAAATCCCAGGGAGCCTGATTGCCAATTACATCCTCTCCGGTAATTCCAAAAATCTCCGTAAAATGTTCAATAAAATCTATCACAGATCGGTGACACACTACGACGCCTTTTGGTATCCCTGTTGAACCGGACGTAAAAATACCATACAACGGATCGGTATCTTTCGCTTTCCTTCTTACTTTTTCAAGGGATTCTTCCCTGACTTCCCCTTGTAACAATTGTTCGATCCACAATATTTCACCGGTAAACTCCAGCTTTTCCACTTCTTGTCTATATGTTTCCGAAGTTATCATTATTTTTGCTTCCAGTGTATCTATAATTTGTTCCAGACGCTTGACTGGCTGTCGGATATCCGTCAGAACATAAAATCCACCCGCCCGGACAATCCCCATAAAGGCAGCTATCGTATCCACACTTTTTTCCATAAATACAGGAACCGGGCTTCCATGCTTTATTTTACCTGCAAGAGAAGATCCGATCTTTCGGGAATTTTCTTCCAGTTCTCTGAATGTACAGCTTTCCTTCTCATCTGCAAAAGCGGTTTTATCAGGATACCTCTTTGCTGATTGGTCAAGATACTCTAAAACATTGGTTATCACAAAATTCCCCCTCTCCGTTTCATTCTTATTATACCCTCCCTCATTTTTCTATCATCACGTCTTTACCATACGATCGTTTTTTATCTTACCGCATTTTTGCTTCCCACTTCAAGCGTTTTCACACATCTTAAGAAGTAGTCAGAATTCATTAAGATTCGTAAGAAATGTGTAATAATATACTTGCCCAATGTTCCGTTTCCCGCTATACTGACAACAGAAAGCTGAGGTGACGCCATGAAATTTTCCTATGATTTAAAAAAGCAGATATTCCCCCGACTGAAACTGCTTATCCTTATATGCGCTGCTTATTATCTGGCCACCTGGTTCACCGGATGCCCTGTAAAATACTTTCTTGGAATCTCCTGCCCCGGATGTGGCATGACCCGCGCATGGCTCTGCATTTTTCACCTGGATTTTGCCGGTGCTTTTACTTACCATCCCCTTTTCTGGACTGTGCCCTTTATGGCAGCCGCATTTCTTTTTGATGATAAGATTGACTTTACAAAATACCGCTGGCTTCTGGTATTGACAGCGGTTCTCTTTTTTGTAGTATATTTTGTTCGCCTTCTTTGGCTTCCGGGCAATATCGTAGTATGGGAACCGGAAAATGGAGCCATTTTCCGTTATTTAAAGAAAATTTATGATTTGTTTGTATCACTGACACACAAAATAGGGCTGTAAAACCAGATTCGTTTTACAGCCCTGTTACTTTATTGACTATACGATACAAAATATTTCACAGTCCGATCATCTGTACCACAAATACTGCTGCTGCCGCACCAACAGCTACTGTAAGAAGACCTTTTTTAAAATATGCCAGAAGCACTGCAGTGATACATCCGGCTATGGCACTGTTCCGGGATCCTGTGCTGGAAAAGATGGCCGGAAATGTCATGGCTGCCAACACAGCATAGGGTACATAGTACAAAAACGACTGTATTCTTACGTTTGTGATTTTTTTCCGAAAGATAGCCATTGGAAGCATACGGATCAGATACGTTACCACGGCCATCACCGCAATACTGATCAATATATATTTTGTACTCATTCTGTCCCCTCCACTTCTTCCGGTTTTCTCGGAAACAGCCATGCGGCCACTGCGCTGACAGCGATTGTAATGATAATAATCGACCATCCACTTCCCAAATTACGCAGCCCCGGCAGATAAGTAAATGCCAGGCTTGCCAGAATGGCCAGAATCACAGTAAACAGTACGCTTCTTTCTTCCCGTGCGGGAGGTACGATCACTGCAATAAACATTCCATACAACGCTATTCCCAGTGCACTGGAAAGGGCTTCCGGCATCACGGAAGTAGCAGCACCTCCTGCCAGGGTACCTCCTGTCCATCCCAGAATCGGTGTTATGATAAGCCCTGCCATATAGGGTGTAGACAGCTCTCCCTTATGCTGCATGGATACAGCAAAAATCTCATCTGTTATACCAAAAGATACTGCCAGTCGTTCTTTCATACTCATTTTTCGTTCCACTTTCTGAGAGACAGAAAGGGACATTAAAAAGTAACGGATATTGATGACCAGAGTCGTAAGTCCCAGCTCCATCATATTACCACCGGCAAGCATAAGATTGGCTCCGGCAAACTGACCGGCACTGGTCAGATTCGTTAATGAAATCAGAACGGCAGCCCAGAGAGGCATTCCAGCCAGTACCGTTGTCATACCAAACGCCACCGAAACAGAGAAATAACCCAGACAAATAGGGAGTCCGTCTTTCAGTCCCTGTACAAATTCATTTTTTCGCATAACATTTTTAGTGATGGAACAGACGGATTCCGGTAAATGCCATCACCATTCCATATTTATCACAGGTTTCAATTACCAGATCATCACGCACAGATCCACCTGGTTCTGCGATATATTTTACTCCGCTCTTATGCGCACGCTCGATATTATCTGCAAACGGGAAGAATGCATCAGAGCCAAGTGTTACATCGGTAAGCTGATCCAGCCACTCTCTCTTTTCTTCTCTGGTAAATACAGATGGTTTTTCTGAGAAAGTTCTCTCCCAGTTGCCATCAGCCAGCACATCCATATATTCTTCACCGATATAAACATCAATTGCATTGTCACGCTCTGCACGGGTGATTCCCTCTTTGAAAGGCAGATTCATCACCTTCGGGGACTGACGCAGCCACCAGTTATCCGCCTTCTGGCCTGCCAGACGGGTACAGTGTACACGGGACTGCTGTCCGGCGCCGACACCGATTGCCTGACCATCTTTTACAAAACATACGGAATTGGACTGGGTATACTTAAGAGTGATCAGAGAAATCTTCATGTCTCTCTTTGCCTCTTCTGTCAGTTCTTTATTCACGGTTACAATATTAGAAATCAGCTCATCATCAATGGCAAGCTCCTGACGTCCCTGTTCAAAAGTCACGCCAAACACTTCCTTATGCTCCAGAGGAGCCGGTACATAATCCGGATCAATCTGAATCACATTATAATTTCCTTTTTTCTTCTGTCCAAGGATTTCCAGTGCTTCTTCTGTATAGCCCGGAGCAATCACTCCATCAGAAACTTCTCTCTTAATCAGAAGAGCGGTATCTTTGTCACATACATCAGACAGAGAAATAAAATCACCGAAAGAAGACATACGGTCTGCGCCTCTGGCTCTTGCATATGCGCAGGCAATCGGAGAGAAATTCTTCCAGTCCATATCATCTACCCAGTAAATCTTTGCCAGAGTCTCTGTCAACGGAAGTCCTACTGCTGCTCCTGCAGGTGATACATGCTTAAAAGAAGTAGCTGCCGGAAGACCTGTAGCTTTCTTCAGATCTCTTACCAGCTGCCAGCCATTGAACGCATCCAGAAAATTGATGTATCCTGGTTTACCGGACAGCACTTTGATCGGAAGTTCAGAACCATCACTCATATATATTTTGGAAGGTTTCTGATTTGGGTTGCATCCATATTTTAATAATAATTCTTTCATCTCAGTTCTCCCTTTCACAATTACTTTTATTATTTATTTTTATTCACAATTCTTGTTTCATAAGTTCCATCTGCAATGCTGATATAACGCACAAACAGAGAAACTTTGTTGTCTTCATTCAGGCTTTCCCACAACATTTTTGTGAACTCTTCAATATCATCCGGAATAGATACCAGTTTGGGCTCACCCTCAAAGCTTGGAAGCGGATTGCCATCTCCCATATAGGTATGAATAAAATGACCTTCACCGGCCAAACAGTTTTCATATGCAAAGGTATAACGGTTGCAGGACTCCGGATTTCCATTGTTACTTTTCAGGATTGACATAGCGTAATTATATTTGCCATTTTCGATATGCATGATACCGGAAATACGAGGAGTATAGTTCGGTCCATCCGGCTCAAACTCACGGCTTCTCAGGGACTGTTCAAAGGTCAGCTGTCTGTCCATGCCTTCATAAATGGTATCTGTCTGATCTCCGTTTGTTACGATTGTCTTGTTACCCAGGACACGAACCGGTGCATAAATAATCAGGCTTGGATCTACCAGTTTGGACGGATCAAATGCCTGTGTGCGGATACCCTGTCCATCTTCTACAAAAATTCTGTTTCGGCTGTTCTCACTTCTTCCCATAATAAAATAAGCAGCCACTGCTTTTGTCCCGTCAGCCGATTTTCCGATTACAATTCCTCTTCCGGGATATGCATTACCTTTCAGTTCCTGTTCCAATGATATCATTTTCATGAACGTCTCTCCTTTGCATCCTATGATTTCTAACTGTAAACTTCTCTAACTATACGAAAAAAGCCTACAATCCGAGCTTATATTGCCCAGACGGTCGGCTTCTGCTCCTTATACTCCCCGTGGTAAACCCCACTTCCGTCAGTCATATAAGGTATCTAAAACATAGCATTATTCCCCCGAAAAGTCAACCCATTATCCTTAAAATCTTAATGATTCAGGTACAGGCACCACAGTAAGTCAATGAAATCGTTTTCTTAACTGATACAGTGGTATCTTGATTTCCAGCTTTTCCCCATGATAACGAACAAAATGTTTTCGTATCACCGTCAGAGAAATAAGCCCACATCCCAGGACAACTCCGGGGACTCTGATTCTCCTGACTACACAGATGAAAAACAGGAGAAATGTAAGCACTGAACGGTAAAAATGAGGACTTATAACGATTACAAGGGAAAATAACAAATAAAATATAATCAGGTATGACACCGGTTCAAAGATTGGATACAATCCAAGCAGCACCCCGAAGGATACCGCTATCGCTTTACCTCCTTTGTTATTTTTCCAGAAAGGATAGGCATGTCCCAGCACCGGAGCTGCCACAATAAGACCGAACATCAGCCCCTGTGGATCCATTCTTTTCAGTGCCAGATGTACCGGCAGAAATCCCTTCAGAAGTTCCAGAATGATCACCAGGATTCCCATAGGAATCCCTGCATATAAAAATGCATTGGCTGCTCCCGGATTACCGTCTTCACTTTTCTCCGTCACATCTATTTTTTTCAGATACTTCGGCAGCAGATAGCTGTACAGAACGCTGCCCGACAAATATCCTGCCAGAATATACATTATTTCTTCCCATCTATTTATCATATACGTTCTTCCTGTTCACCCTACATTAATGAGGTACGTTTATGTTTTCATTTGGTGCCAGTTCTTCCAATAATCGGTATACCTTCTTCACAGAATCCGGCTTTGCATTTTCTTCCTGGGCCCGAATCATTTGTCTGCGAAGATTTTCCTTTTCCAAAAGCCTTCGGCCTGCACGAAGCTGCCCGAGAAAACTTTTTCTACCGATGGACATGCCATGATTCTGGAAAAATTCAAGATTGCAGTTCTCGCATCCCGGAATCGGAGTCGTATGAACCATAGGAATCTTACTGACAGCTGCCTCTGTACTGCTGAGTCCACCGGGCTTTGTAAAGATCACATCGCATGCACTCATATAATCAGCAACCTGTTCCGTAAATCCAAGGACCCATACCTTTGGCCTGTTTTTCAATTCCCTTCGAAGTGTGTTTTCCAGTTTCGTGTTGTTGCCACAGATTACCACAACCCCTTCATCCTCCTGAAGGCGTCTTGCCAGTTCCAACACAAAAATCTGTATTTTTCCAAAACCCATACTTCCACCCATGACCAGGTAGATTCTGTCATTTTGAGGCAGACCGCATTTTTCTCTTGCGTCCGTCTTCTTTTTATCCTCCAGAAAACAAGGCCGTACCGGAATCCCCCATGGCAGAAGTTTTTCTTCCGGAACGCCTCTTGACACAAACTCTTCTATTAGCTCTTCATGGGGTATTACATAGTAATCACAATCCGTCTCTTCCCAAAAAGGAATACAGGTATAATCTGTAGCAACAGCTACTGTTTTCTGTCTGAGCCATCCTTTCTTTTTCAGATATGTCACTGTCTCCGCAGGATATAGATGCGGCATAACAATCACATCAAAATCGTTCTCATCCAGATACTTTTTCAGTTTTTTCCCCAATAAAGCACAGACAAGATACACCGGCGATTTTCTTTTCCAAAATGTGGACACTGCCTTCCCGATTTTGTATACGAATCCAAAACCATGCGGAAAATGCTTCACCAGTCCTACATAAGCACCGCCTACTACCCGGGATGTTTTCTTTCCGTTCAGCAGCATCATATCCAGCATAACCGCCTCATCACCCTGCTGCTCCACATATTCTTTTACTGCTTTTCCGGCAGAATTATGGCCTTCCCCGGTATTGCAGGATAATATTAATACTTTCATTGTTCCCCCTGACCGGTACCCAAAATCTGTTAAACCATATTTTTATTTTTCATCACATACCTGAAAAATATAAAACTTCAGATAATACGATTCATCTGCTGCCCACAGAATCGGATGATCCGGTGCCTGCGTACGAAATTCCACCTGTCTCAGACGTTTATGCACATTTCTTGCTGCCTGACCAATTGTCTGTGTAAAAAGTTCATACGTCATAAAATGGGAACAGGAACAGGTAGCTAGATAACCACCATCTTTCACCAGTTTCATGCCCCGCAGATTAATTTCCCTGTAGCCCTTTACAGCATTTTTTACAGAATTCCGGGATTTTGTAAATGCAGGCGGATCCAGAATTACCAGATCAAATTTTTCTCCCTCCGCTTCCAGCTTTGGCAGCAATTCAAACACATCCGCACAGACAAACTTTACCCTGTCTTCCAAACCATTCAACCTGGCATTCACAGTCGCCTGATCTACTCCCAACTGAGAAGCATCTACCCCCAATACAGAAGAAGCTCCGGCAATTCCTGCATTCAGTGCAAAAGAACCGGTATGTGTAAAACAATCCAGTACTTTTGCACCTTTACATAACTTTTGAATCGACTGACGGTTATACTTCTGATCCAGGAAAAAACCGGTCTTTTGTCCATCTTTTACATCTACCTGATACTTTACACCATTTTCCGTTATATTTACCAACGTATCAAATTCTTCACCGATGAATCCTTTGGTACGCTCCATGCCTTCCTGCTCCCGGACTTTTGCATCACTTCTTTCGTAGACACCTCTAATCGTCACTCCATCCTCAGCCATCACTTCTATTAATAGACCTACGATGGTTTCTTTCATCCGATCAATTCCCAGTGCAAGAGACTGTACCACCAAAACATCAGAAAACTTATCCACCACAAGCCCCGGTAAAAAATCAGCTTCCCCGAAAATCACCCGACAGCTTCCTGTATCTACTGTTTTCTTTCGATAATTCCAGGCATTCTGTACACGCATCCGTAAAAATTCCTGATCAATTTCCTGGTGAATATTCCTTGTCATCATACGGACTCTGATCTTTGAATTCCGGTTGATAAATCCCCGTCCCATAGGATATCCGTCAAAATCATGAACCAGAACAATGTCTCCGTCTTCAAAACTTCCCACAACACTGTCAATTTCATTGTCATATATCCAGGCGCCGCCCGCTTTCAGCGTACGACCTTCCCCTTTTTTTAACGTAACTGATGCAAAGCTCATAGTTACCTCCATCTGTTATACTATTTTCATGCTTATACTATATCAGCACTCATTGTATCACAGATTTATAGAAAACGGAATTCTTTATTTTGAGAGAATGCTTTTTACTGTTTCCGGCACCTTTCCTTTCTCATAATAGCAGATAATGTCTACGACATCGTTGTTTGGTGTCCGATACGTTACCCAAACAGAGAGAGACTCTTCCAGATTCCACTGTTCGTTGAGACCTTCATATCTGTTGATGCAGACCAGATTTTTTCTGGCCTCTGATATAATCTCCGGGTCTGTGATGATGATCGATTGTTGAGCCTCCTTTTCAAAATCCCCGGTATCCTCATAAAACTCCATGGATATGATATTGGCTTCATCCATCGTTTTCATCAGTTGAATACCATTTTTCTCCAGGTACTCCATAGTCTCCGGGAAATTTTCATTGAGATTATAGTACTCATACTCATATGAAGACCCTTCCTTTGAAAAGCAGATGATACCACTGTCAGGAGTGTGAATCTGTGAATAGTCCAGCTTTCTCAACTCTTCAATATAAATTTCAATCAACTTTTCTTTCTGTTCCTGTGTCAAATAGGTCAGCGATTCTTCCTGTCCCATGGATTCTATGGATTTAACCTCATACCCGGCAGTGTCAAGAAGTAGAGGATATATAGCCTCTTTATACGTCTCCTCCCGGTATAGCTTTTCTTCTTCTTCGGCAATCGCTCTTTCCGAAAGAACATATTGTCTTTTTTTCACACTGCCGTTTTTCATTTTAAAAAGCATGGTAACAAAAGTACCGGTTTCATCTGTATCGGTATATTTTACCCCTTCCGCTGCAAGTTCAGTCAGTCCTTCCCCTTTCATTTCATCCAGATGCTTTTCCATATACTCCGCAAGGGTTTTTGAACCATCCGGGTATGCAAAGTATGTATTACCGCTCCACATGGTCGCATTTGTCACATCTTTTTCATCCGGCACCCATGAGTCATATCCGGGAAGATTCAAAACAAATACTACTGCTGTTGTCAGTACTGCAGCTATACTGATTCCCGTCCATACTTTATGACCCAAAAGCATTCTTCTGTCAAAATGATAGATAATCTCTATGATGATGCTTCCCAGGATTAATGAAAATATAATACCAAACCAGAACCACGCATTGCTTTCCTCACCGTTCCTAAAAGCTCCCAGCATCATGAAAAACAATCCTCCGCCCAGTCCCAGCACATACAAAATGCAGGCTTTGATCACACCTTCTGTCTGTGGAAATGCCATCGCATGTTCCGCACCTTCCGACGGACGCTTTTTAACCAGCCAGATACAGAGAACCGCAAACACAAGTCCTGCCATAACAGCTGTAAAAAGTGGAATCTGTATATGTAACTTTGTATCTGACCCACTCAGCCATTCATACATTCTCGCGGTTGCCGCACAAAAGCTTCCTGCAGAAGATGTATATGCAGCGATATTAGTTCTTGACTCCCAATCTGCCACATATGTTTTCCAGAATACCTGCGGAAGGGCCTTCAGCACCCAGTATGTCGCCGGACCGATCAAAAGTAATACTCCTGTCCCCAGAATTCCTGTCGACAGTTTTCCTGTCAGCAGCATCGCTGCTGCAGCATTTCCTGGATTTCTTCTTTATTCCCTCTCACGGTAAGCATCAGAAGATTTCCTCTTGTCTCTGTCTTCATCATATCCATTTTCTGCAGCAGCCGATACTTGCTTTCTTCTTCCACCACACACTGGACCTTATGGATCGTTTCTTTCATATCTTCCATATCCTTCGAGAACAAAATACCACCTTTATGTAAAAGTCCTACATGATCGCAGATATCCTCCAGTTCCCGCAGATTATGTGAAGCAATCACCGGTGTAAAATCCCGGTTCATAATCTCCATGGCGAAAATACTTTTTACTGCCTGACGCATGACAGAATCCAGTCCGTCAAAGGTTTCGTCACACAAAAGATATTTGGTATTGGCACAGATTCCCAGTATGACGGATAACTGTTTTTTCATTCCTTTTGAAAAGGTACTGATTTTTCTGTCTTTTTCCAATCCAAACTTTTCCAGAAGCTCATAGAATCGCTGTTTATCAAAACATGTATAATAAATCCGGTAGTATTCCATCATCTCCTCCGGTGTAGAATTCGGTAGATAATACTGGTCATCCGAAATAAAAAACACACGGCTTTTCATCTTTTCATTCTCATAAATATCCTGCCCATCCACCAGTACCCTTCCTTCGTCCGGTTCAGCACACCTGCCATCATTCTCAGACAGGTACTTTTTCCGGCGCCATTGGTTCCTACAAGTCCAAATACGCTCCCCTCCCGAATCTCGCCTGTCATTTGAGAAACAGCTTCTATTTTGCCAAACCGCTTACTGATCTGATTAAGTTCAATCATTTTTGCCCCTCCTCCCAATACTCGGTACTGTAAAGTTTTACAGTCCTATTTTTCTTTAAAACCTTATATTTTCAAGGATTTCATCACTTTTTACGAATAAAAAAGCAATGACCCCCCTTTTT
>SFGF01000165.1 GCA_004556655.1 Lachnospiraceae bacterium
ATTGAGGCTCGTGTGATTGCACATTTAGCAAAGGAAAATTGGAGACTTGAGGTCTTCAAGAATAATGGAGATATCTACTGTGCCTCTGCAAGTGCTATGTTCCATGTACCAGTTGAAAAGCACGGACAGAATGCCCACCTTCGTCAAAAAGGTAAAATCGCAGAATTAGCCCTTGGCTACGGTGGTTCAGTCGGTGCGTTGACTTCGATGGGTGCTTTAGATATGGGATTACAAGAAGATGAATTACAGCCACTTGTAAATTCGTGGAGAGCTGCAAATCCAAATATCGTACAGCTTTGGTGGGATGTTGATAATGCCGTGAAACAGGCAATCAAAGAAAGAACCGCCACAGAAACTCACGGTATCAGATTTGTATATCAGAGCGGAATGCTTTTTATCGTACTTCCATCCGGCAGACGCTTATGCTACATCAAACCTAAGATTGGCGAGAATAAATTCGGTGGCAAGTCCGTAACCTATGAGGGTGTTGGTACAAATAAAAAATGGGAACGCATCGAAAGCTACGGTCCCAAATTCGTGGAGAACATTGTGCAGGCAATTAGCCGTGATATTTTGTGCTATGCCATGCGTACACTCTCCCATTGCTTTATCGTAGGTCATGTCCATGATGAATTAATCATCGAAACTCCTATGGAAGCAAGCCTTGATGCTATCTGTGAACAGATGGGCAGAACCCCGGATTGGATTGAAGGATTATGCTTAAGAGCAGACGGCTACGAAACACCATTTTATAAAAAGGACTAAAAATTAAAAGAGCAACGATTACTCGTTGCTCTAATATTGTCAAGTTAATGACTATACATTTTGTTTGCCCACTTAAGGGTTCTTTTTTAAGTTGCCCTAATTTTAACACATTTATTCTTCATCGTCAATAGTTTTTGATGAGAATCCAAAAAAGTTCTCAACAGCATTCTCAATATCCTCTCGTTTAGTGATAACAGATATGTAGCCTTTTTTCTCAATGATTCTCATCTTATCAATGCATCTCATATCATCTAAATGCATCCTGCCTTTTATACCCCCATCTTCTTCTATATTGTCACGCATCAAATTATAGTTCCCACCTACGGCAGCTTTACCGCAAAATAAATCCGGCATCTCCTTCCTATCATCTATCTCAACGTGCTGTTTTTTACGGCACGTTTTTATCTGCCCTATTGACCATTCCCATTCTTTCCCATATAGTCTTTTCGTAACCAATAGAAAAAGAGAAAGAACAGCCCTGACCAAAGTTCGTTCTTTCTCTTCACCAATTAAGTGCTGCAAAGCAGGTCCTCTGCAGGGTCATGCCCTAATAAATGGTTGCCTGTCATATAAGCAGTCACTTCGCATTGTTATGCAATACTTATGATAAGAAAAAACTTACTGTTATGCAAGATATTTCGTATAAAAACTTCATCAAAATCTCTTTTTGATTCCTACATGGCTAAGGTTCAGCCCCACCTTGAGACCTGTCCCATCTGTGGAAGCACCGGTAACTGTCACATCCACGATTACTATGGCCGCTCCATCATTGACTTCCAGGCAGGTAAGAGAGAAAAGTCCGACCTTTGTGTGATGCGGGTTTTCTGTGACAGCTGTGAGCATGCCCACGCCATTCTTCCGGATGTCATTATCCCTTATTCCAGCTACAGCCTGCTCTTCATTCTGTGCCTTCTTGGGCAGTATTTTGCAGGTCGTTTTACCATTGAACAACTCTGTGAAAGATATCAAATCTCCACCAAGCAGTTCTATAAGTGGCTTTCTCTATGGAAAACCCACAAGCAGGAATGGCTTGGTATTCTATCTGATTTGGATACTTCTGATGTTTCTTTCCTAAGAAGCATCATCCTGTTGGATTCCTTCTCTTCCTTTGCCATGGGATTTATCCTTCATTTTGCTCATTCCTTCCTGCAGTCCCATCGGAATCCAATTCCTGCATCCTTAAAAAACGCACAATACCATCAGAAAGTGTTTGCTCCGGATATTTCTATCTTCTGACCACACGACCATGGGATGGATGCCTGCCTGTTCTCCTCTTATGATGAAGAAAAACATAAGAAGGAGGTCTTTCCCATGAGCAAAGATACTGAAACTCTCAAACATGATGCCGAAGTGGCACAGTTCCGCTTCGCTCTCATAGCTCCTGTCATCCAGGGGCTTTATCCTGATGCCTCGGCTACGGCTTACTACAAGCGGGTCACTGCATCTCCACTGACCCTTCCGGACGGTTCCACGGTCACCTACAGCTACAAAACACTGGAAAAATGGAAATCCCAGTACAACCTCGGTGGGCTGGACGCCCTGATGCCCAGTGTCCGGTCTGACAAAGGCATTTCCCGTGCCTTAAATGATGAAGCCATCGCTGAAATCTATCGCATGAAGGAGGATCATCCACGTATGAACGCCACACAGATTTATGAGCATCTCGTGAAGGAATCCTTTCTCCCTTCAACTGTCAGCGTGGATTCCGTACAGCGTTTCATCCGCCACAACGACCTCAAATCTGCCAGAGACCCTAACCTCCGCGACCGAAAGGCCTATGAGGAAGACGAATTCGGTAAAATCTGGCAGGCCGATACATGCTATCTCCCCCACATCACAGAAGACGGTCAGACCAGGCGCGTTTACTGCATCATGATCATTGACGACCATTCCAGACTTCTGGTCGGAGGCGAACTGTTCTACAATGACAATGCCTGCAACTTCCAGAAGGTGTTAAAAGATGCCATCGCCACCTACGGAATTCCCGATAAACTTTATGTAGACAATGGCTGTAGCTACTCCAATGAGCAGCTTTCCATGATCTGCGTATCCCTTGGCATCCTGCTTTTGCATACAAAAATCCGTGACGGAGCCAGCAAAGGTTATGTAAAGAATTAGATTATGTAAAGAAATGTGTGCTCAGCCCAATGTTTTAGGTAAACTGAGCCTGGATTTCTTTACATAAAGTTAT
>SFGF01000166.1 GCA_004556655.1 Lachnospiraceae bacterium
GCCAATTCCTTTAGATAGCTATCCAGATTTTCTTTTGTAAAAGGCTTATCAGCAGACATTTCGCACCTCGCTTTCTACGATATTAAATCGTAGAAATTCAGGTATAGCGTTCGCCAATGCCTTTTCTTTTATGCTTTCATCCCCTGTTGCTGCATATGATACTACAACACCTGCAGGGAAATATGGCTTCTCAAGTTTTTTGGAACGAATATCATTATAATTCGTGCAAAGAGGAAGATTATTCATTCTGGACAGATAATCAATCATCGCCAACAAATATAAGGCTTCTCTATACCAACTACGTTCATATAATTTACGTATCTCATCTGCCTCAAGTGTTTCAATGATGAAGTCAATGTCTCCCATATCTTTTACATGATGGCATGTATTACTCTTAAAGGTTTCAAAAGAACATCTATAATCCACCTTTTCTATCACATTATTCTCTAGTATAGAATCAACTGTCACACCAAGAACCTTAGCAATCTTATATAAAGTTCCAGCTGCGCATTTATCAAGATCAGCTTTTCCACTACAGATATCTGTAATAGTAGTCATTGCTACGCCGCTTTCCTTGCTTAAGCGATATCTTGACATATTTTCTTTTTCAAGTAAGTCATTTACAATCATCAGCTTTCCCTCCTTTTACTATAATATATCGGTTAACCGAACCAATGTCAATAATATATTATATTCAAGAATGAAAAAACTATACCAAGCCTTCTGCTTTATTGCATACCGGATAACAGGTCAGCATCCATACCGCAATGATCACTGCCGGAACAATGACCTTAAAAATACCCTTTTCATGCCATCCACCTCCATACATATCGTGCTGTACCTCTTGTTGTAATCTTGGTTGTGGTATTCTTCATGCAACCAATGACATAATTCAAGTGTGAACTGTTCAGTTTCAGGAACTTTGACTTTACCAGCTCATAAGGGTAATCATCCCCGCCTATCCTTATCGTCTTGTGCTTTACACAGACCACTTCACAGATAATCTCAAAAAGGTAAGTAGGAAATAATCTGTATCTGGACAAATTAAAAAATTCCGTTCAACAAGTTTTGCTTGCCAAACGGAATATAACTATCATTTTTTAGCTTTTGTCCTGCAGGAATCCGGGAGTTCATCAGACCAGGGAAGAAGCTTCCTGATCTCGTCTTTATGTTCCTCCGGAAACGGACCAAGATCTTTCATCTTCTCAAGAAGATATGTCAAATAATTGTATGGTTTCAATCCATTCAAAATGGCTGTTTCGGTAATGCTGTATATAGTGGCACTGGACTCAGCTCCTTTGATGCTTTTTGATAACAGCCAGTTGCGGCGGCCTATGGCAAAATTTTTTATTGCCCGTTCCGCTGCGGAATTGTCTATGGAAAGGTGTCCATCATCTATATACCTGCGCAGATATTTTTCCTGATTTAAAGCATATAATACAGCGTCCCCTATCCGGGAAGAACGGTCAACTGCATCCTCCAGTGTGTGAAGCCACCCGAAGAAAGCCTCTAGAAGCGGTTTCGACTGCTTCTGACGCTCGATGTATTTTTCCTCCGGTGATCTATCGCGGATCAGTTCCTCTATCTTGTAGAGCATCCCGATCCGGGCCATCGCCTGATATGCGGTTGTTTCCTTCAGCTGCTCTTTCGTAAAGTCTTTCTTCATGATTGTGAGACATTCATCAAATCTCCTTCGGGCATGGGCAAAGCAGCCTGTGACCGTGATACCTTCCGGAAGATTGTGGTACGCCTGGTAACCATCACAGGTAAGGTAGCCCTGATAGCTGTCTCCCAGGAATTCCAGAGGATGATACCCGCCCCTGGTCCTTTCATACTGGAACAGGACCATTCTGGGATGCCCGCTGTATTCATCCGTCATATATACCCACATCCAGTTCTGGGTGGACGCCTGCTGTTCCGGCTCATCCAGCACCTGGACTCTGGTCTCATCGCAGTGGGCATACCTGCACCGGAGAAATTCCTCCTTCATGAGATCGTATACCGGCTGAAGGCACCTCTGAGCACAGAGGATCATCCAGTTTGCCATGGTCTTTGTGCTGAGATTCAGCCCGTACCTGGCAAACTCCCGCTCCTGACGTGCCAGCGGCATGCCGTTTACATACTTTGCATTCATGATGCCTGCAACCAGCGATGGAGTTGCGATGCTTCCCTTCAGAAGCGGGGTGTCTTTGTCCGGACGGACCATCCTTCCGCAGTCAGGGCAGTTGTAGACATATGTTTTTTCTTCCACCACCTCAAAATGTGTCGGGATAAACTTTAATGTCTTTGTGGACTCTACTGTCACCACTTTATATTTTTTTCCGCAGTCAGGACAGTACCGGTCAAAATCTTCCAGCTTATGTTCGATCACTTCAGTGGTTGGGAAGGCAGCAAGATCCTCATCCTTTTTTCCGGCCTGTTTCTTCCGCTTGTAAGAAGAAGGATGTACCTCCTCCATTTCCGGTTCCGCAGACTCCGGATCTGCTTCCTGCTCAGCTTCATTGAAAAGATTCATCTGGGTATAGCCGTCCGCATATTTTTCACTGGAGCGTCCAAACTGTTTTCTCTGGGCAAGTGTCAGCTTATCTGATAAAAGGGCATTCAGGAATTCCAGTTCATGTACTTTTTCCTCCAGTATCTTCTGCTTTGTTTCCAGCTTTGTCTGGTGCTCCTGCATCAGCGTTATGACCTGCGCGAGATTTTCACGGCTCATATTCTTCAGTTGTTCATCTGTGAAAAATGGCTGCATTCCTGTATCACCCCATGTCTTTTCTGATATATGGATATGATACCATAAAACAGTGCCAGGTTCGAGGAAAAAATGCCCTTATGAATAGAGGAAAAAAAGCTGGAAATCTGTTACTATTCACAGTCGATTTGCTGACACGATAAATAGAGCGGAGCTATAACGCCGCTCTTCACTCGATATTCTGATGTATATTCAGGGAGGTGATGCTTTCGATATATGTTCGGTTGAGTGCATGGTTATCAGCAGCGGCTTCCGATTCAAACTGACCTGATATCTTCATGTGGGACTTAACGCCTCGAAGTCCGCGCTCGCTGAGATTGTTAGTGGTCGGCAAGCTGAAGTCCTCTACCCAAAGGAAATAGTTCCTGCGATATTTGGCAATACGGTTAAGCAGGGTCTGTTCAAATGATGCCCCGTAGTTGCCTGGATCAGCTTCGTTTTCTTTCCAGCCATTTTCAAGGTATTCATCTACCTTGCGATGGAACTCGTTAACGTAGGCTTCGCTGAAAGATTCTTCTCCCCGGGCTATGGAATCATTGCGGTCCTTAATGGTTGTGCTGATATGTTCCTTCAAATCATCCGACCATTGATGGCAGGTATTATCCGTATTCTTCTGGCAGTCACGCTGAAGATGCTGATTACATTCAATGTTTTCAAAGCTGTACTTGTCGTTATAGTTTACAGTGTTATGGTCATGCATGGTCTTTGTATCAGATGTCAGGAGGTTCAGAACATTGTCATCATCAAGGCTCTCCATGTCCTTATGCGCATGTGCTGTATAGTAAGCAATGGATTCATCTCCGTAGAACCGAAAACATGCTCTCCCCGCAAGAATAAAGATGACAGTATCGTCCCAGTAAACAATCTTTCTTGTGATCAGGACAAGCTTTAGATCCTCGCGAAACTGGCGGAGCCCTTTTGCGGCACGTGCCTGGAGCTTTGCGATATATCCCTCACAGGGAGTCAATTCACCGCCGGTAATTCCGGCAAGAAACATGGATGCTTTGTTCATGGAGGCGTTAACTGTGTTTGTGAGGGATAAAGCAAAAGCCTGCAATCCACTACCATACTGAACCTTTTCCTTAAGGCTCGGAGGTATCTGTGAACGGAACACTGTACCGCAGTTATTGCACTCATAATAAAAGAATTCGTGTTTGATCTTAACGACTTTGATGCGCACATCGTACTCGTATTTTACCTCGGATTCTCCGGTTGGAACGCAGTCAGTAAGTCCGCACCTGGGGCAGCATTCATCATCCTGCAATGGATGCCCGACAGTATCTGTGATTTCGGATTCAGCCGGTGCATCAAGGGAGGCTTTTGTATGGCCGGTCTGTCCTCCCTTGGGTTTTCCTGTATTGCGGCGAGAGTTTGGGATAACCTTGTTTTTATTTATCGGTGTTTGTGATGTGGGAGTACCGGTATTACTGCCATCGTGATTAAGAAGAGCCTCTGCGTGAGCAAGGCGGTTCTGCAGCTCCTTGATAATGGCATCTTTTTCAGCAAGAGATTCTGTATATTGTTTTTTGTCGGACTCTTTAGACCGCCTGAGGTTTCTGACCGAAGTCTGCAGAGAAACGATCTGTTCCTGATACCCCAGGATGCGGTCTTTCAGTTTTGTGATTTCTGCAGTTGCCTTTTCAAAGTCGAGGCGCAGATTGCCAGTAAATTTAATCATAGAACACAGGGAGCCTTTCCTAAAGTATTGGAGATGGACGCGCATACTTTTTCGTACGATCTGATGGTGGCTTTTAATGCCATCACTTCAGACTGTAGAGAAGCAATTTCGGCTTCTTTCTCGGATATGGTTTTTTGGAGATCTGTGATCTTAGCTGAGGCAGTATCTTCTTCTGTGGCGGTTACATTTTTAGAAGATGATGTTCTGCCCCGACGACCGGAGGAAGGAATAAGTTCTCCTGTTTCAGGATCGAGTGTACCCAGATATTTTCTCTTGGGTCTCGATTGTTTGGTGACAGGATCATAGTGAGGAGTAGATTCGTAAACACGGGTCTTTCCGGTTTTCTTGTCGTAGTGTTGAACGATGGTCGGCATAGTACATTCTCCCTTCAATAGTGGTTATATCTAATATATTATAACCACTATAAAATGTCAAGTAATAATGGTCATAAATATTAACAAATATAACCACTATATAGTGCATTATGCCAATAAAAAGAAGCCCCAACGGGACTTCCTGAAAAATCAGATATTAATCAGCTGTGAATAGTAACAATTTTGTGGTGATTTCTGTTAATTTGTACTTGACAAGAGGTCATTACATATCAGTTAGGTTTTCTATGGATTTATTGCATTTCGCAGAAATTCTCCAGATACTCATCTACCTTCTCTGTGTTCACCAAAATACATCTCTTTACTCTGTAAACTGCATTTGCTTCTTTTGCAATCTTCTGAAAAGTGTGAAGACCTAATGAGTAAAGCTGTGCTCCTTCTGCATACCTAACAAATTTCTTCTTTCCTGTTACAACCATATTCTCTAACTGTGCTACTTCTGTTCTTGCTTTTGACATCTCTATATCCTCCTATGCTATTCCTTCTAAAAAACCAACCATTTGTATCTTAATCTTAACCTTCGCACGTCTGACCTTCTGTGCTGCGGACTCATACTGAATTCCTTCCTCTTCTGCA
>SFGF01000066.1 GCA_004556655.1 Lachnospiraceae bacterium
TTCATAAAGCTGCCACTCTATATCTTTTCAAAAGTTGGGCAGATTGGTACTTTGATAGACTATATTCATTTTGAAATTACAGTTTGCGGAAACTCAAGTCTATTGTTCAATAAACTCCAAATGTACTCCATATTCTTTCGCATATTTCTCCATTTTGCTTCCCCTCAAGCACCGGATGGTACAGTTTTTATTGGTAACCCATTCCCCTATTTCTTCTGGATCATGATGAATTTCCAACACTTTCAGATCATTGCAACCATGAAAAGCCCATTTTCCAATATAACTGACAGACTCGGGAATACGGACAAATTTCAGTTTTTTGCATTTTAAGAATGCGCTCTCTCCGATATACTTGAGATGTTTCGGTAGTTCAATACTCTCAAATCCGCACTGATAAAAGCCCCTTCCTCCAATCTTCTGTAAAGTATCCGGCAGTATCACGTCTGTAAGTGCATCACATTTATAGAAAGCCTCATCGCCGATCTCTTCCAGTGTTTCAGGCAGGATCAGTTTCTTCACCTGTCTGCATTCCGCAAAAGCCTGAGGTGGGATTTTTCTGCAGCAGCTGTTTTCTGAAAAACTAACCAGATCTGCTCTCTTACATTTATAAAATGATGCCTGATCCAATGCACTCAACGACCGGGGTAACTCAATTCTTCTAAGATTACTGCAATTTGCAAATGCTTCTTTTCCAATCTTTACAACTTTGGGGAATTCTGCGGTTTTTAAAGCGGTACAGCAAAAAAAAGCCTGCTGCTCTATGGTTCTGACTTCGGGCATCATAACCTTTTTTATCTTTATACTGTTTTTCAGGCATTCCCTTCCTACTGCGTTGTAGCAAGGATTAATCTGTAATTTTTCCTCAACTAGTGCCATGGCAGCATCACGGCTCAAAACTCTGTACTCCATATCCTTTCCTCTTCCGCATCACAGCATTCCCATCATGCTGCCTAAACATATATGTCTGCTGACACAGACATAACCATAAATATTGCATTTGTTGATTTCCATTATAATAGATTTCCAATCATTTTTCTACAGATTTGTGTTGCTTTTTTTATATTTTTCAGAAAATAGAAACACTTTTCGCACGTAAACCAATCCTATTTCTTCCAGAAATTTCCCAGCACCTCGCTTACATTCTGTCTCGTACATATCTGATACTCTGCCCATTCCCTCGGAAACAGATTTCTATATTCCGATGAACAGAATCTCTCATCCAGAAGTAAAATTACCCCTTTGTCTTCCTTTGTACGAATGACTCTTCCCGCCGACTGTAGTACTTTATTCATTCCCGGAAAACGATAAGCATAATCAAACCCGTTTTTTGATTTTTTATCATAATAATGTTTCAGAATTTCCCTCTCATAACTGATTTGAGGAAGACCCGTTCCCACAATCACCGCTCCGATCAGTTTTTTTCCGGTCAGATCAATTCCTTCTGAAAAAATCCCGCCCATCACACAAAATCCCACCAAACTATTCTCCTGATTTTCCGGTTCTTTTTCAAATCTTCCAAGAAAATCTTCCCTGTCTTTTTCCTGCATAGAAACGTGTTGAAGAAGAATATGCTCTTTGCAGGATTCATACCTGTCCATATAAATTGCGTATACATCTTCCATCATACGATAGGACGGAAAAAATATCATATAGTTTCCCCGACAGGCTGTTACCGTCCGATGAATATATTCAGCAATTTTTCCATATTCTTCCGGTCCTCGTCTGGTATAACGGCTGCTGACATCTCTTCCAATCATCACCTGTTTCTGTTCTGAAGTGAATGGTGTATGAGCATATATGGCATAATCATCCTTTCTTCCGCTTAATAACAACTTATAGTATTGAATCGGAAGCAACGTGGCTGAAAAATATACTGTACTAATACCCTTATCCAGACAGTTCTGGAGATTTGTCGCTGGATTGACACAATACAGCTTTACCCGAAATCTTCCATCCTCATCATGCTGCGAATAGATTACATAATTCTCATCTAAGAGATCATAAATATACAAAAAACTCCTTACCTGGAAATAAAAATCCAATACCCGTTTGCGAACTTCACCTTCCTCCAACTCTTCCAGAAAATTCTCCAGTTCTCCCATTATGTTCAGGAGAGAAATCGGCAGTCCTGCCAGAGTTTCCAATTCCCGGTATGTCTCACATTCCCGTTTTAATTCCAGAAGCTGACGATTACATTTTTCCAATGCCCGCTCCAGTTTTTTACTGTAAGGTTTTATCAACTTCTTTATTTTCAGAACATCTTCTTTATATAAAATGGCACTGTACATCTCCCGCCCCCGCTCTACCAGATTGTGGGCCTCATCAATCAGGAACACATAATTTCCTTTGTTTCCTTCTCCGAAGAAACGGCGAAGATAAACATCCGGATCAAACACATAATTATAATCACAGATTACCGCATCTACCCAACTTGCCACATCAAGACTCATCTCATAGGGACAGACCTGAAACTTTTCACTATACTGAAGTATGGTTTCTCTATCGTAGTTGTCCAACTGCTGTAAAAGCTGAAAAACAGCCTCATTTACCCGGTCATAATGTCCTTTTGCTCTGGGACAGGTCAGAGGATTACATTCCACTTCATCACAGACACACATTTTTTCTTTTGAAGTAAGAATCAGTACTTTACATGCAAGCCCTTTACTATTTAGTATCTGAAATGCCTCCCATGCCACTGTCCTTGTAATGCTTTTAGCCGTCAGATAAAATATTTTGTCTGCGATTCCTTCCCCCATAGAGCGAACCGCCGGAAACACCGTGGACATCGTTTTTCCTACACCAGTTGGTGCCTGTATAAAAATCTGCTTGTTCCGTAAAATCGTTCGATATACACCGGTGACCACTTCTCTCTGACCTTCTCTATAGGGAAATGGGAATTCCAGCCCTTCCATGGAATGATTTCTTTTCAACTTCCACTCATACTGCCATTTTGCCCACTGATAGTATTGATCTATCAGCCACTGAAACCATATAGTCAGCTCCGACAATGTATATTCCTGTTCAAAACGCTTGATTTCTTCTGTTTCCAGATGACAGTAAGTCATCTGAACTTTTATCCTCTCTTTTCGATTCTGTGAACCATAGATAAAAGCATAGCATTTTGCCTGAGCCAGATGAACATCCACTGGTTTTTCCAGAAAACGTAAATCTTTATAAACACCTTTAATCTCATCGATTATCACATTGGTTCCATCATCAATAATTCCATCCGCACGTCCTTCTACCTGGATAATAATTTCATCATATTCTGTCTCGTGAAACAGAGAAACCTCCGGCTGATAATAACCGCTCATTTTTTTTTGAATTTTTCTGTGAATTCTGCTTCCCTTTGCCATAGCTTCTTTATCAGCAAAAGTTCCTCTTCGGGTATCCAAATCTCCTGATCGCAGGATAAACTCTACCAGATTTCGTACAGAAATACGAATTTCTTCTTTATTTTCTATTGTTCGAACTTCTTTATCGCTGCTCTTTTCCATACTCTGTTCCACATTTCCTAATTTTAACTGCCTGCCGGCAGGCGCTTTGCCTCTTCTCGCAGACGCTTCCGTTCTTTCTCCCCGCAGTGCTCTCACTCGCAAGCTTCGCTTGCTCGTTCACGGGCTTCGCCCTATGTCTGCTCTCAGAGGCTCTTCCGCCTGCCAGCAGGCGCTTTGCCTCTTCTCGCAGACGCACTGCTCATTGCCTGCGTGTACATTATAGCATATATTTGGTTCATACATGCAGAAAAAGCCCCCGAAACATTACATCTCGGCGACTTTTTCCTGTTTCATTGCAAGGGAGGGTATCTATCAACAAACTTTAAGATAAAAACTATTTAATAAAAATTATGTTGCCTATGCAACTGCAAACTTCTTTAATGTGTTATTGAATTCCGGGCTTTCTCCATAACACTGTACGGTAAGTTCTTTTGTCAAATCCATACTGAGTATTCCGAGGATTGATTTTGCATCAATGACAAAACGATTATAGAAAATATTAATGTCAAAATCACATTTCTCAGCTGCAGTACAGAATTCCTGAACCTCATTAGCTCCATTAAATTTGATTTTACTAACTTTACACACTGACATACAATCAATCCTTTCTTAGATTTTAAAACGATAAATTATTATAAACCATTGTGATTAACCTCTACTGGTAGTACCACATTGATTTTGGTACATTATTACACTGACTTGTTAATTTGTCAAATCTTTTTTTAAAATGGATTTCGATACGAAAATCATGAAAAATTTGTATTATATTACTTATTTTCCATGATTTTTCTGGTCATAGCTTTGTTAAATTTTTATTTTTGAAATCGTTTTCATTAAATTTCTCTCTATTTTTATATTGCCTGCCGAAAAACGAAATTAATTTTTGGTAAATTCTACCATGTGTGCACGGAACCGCAACGGCAGATTCTGTCTCTGCAGCTGTGGATTTTCTCTTTCTCTGATAGAAATACTTCTGCAAAAACTTAGAAATAAATCCTCATAATCTCTTTCCCTATCTTCCATTTTCGATAATTGTTCAAGCTCTGTTCTGTCACCGGAATACACACTACACGGCATATAAGGTGCATGTATAAGTGCCTTTCCCCGGATATCATCATATATAATCCAATATTCCCCTGCGTGTCGATTGCCAAAATGCTCCTGAAATAGCAGCAATATATCATTTTTAGGGGATATTGTCGAAAATAGAACATTTTCTGTTATTTGCCGGAAACGAAGGAACCCCAAATAATGGTGATACTCATTCCACACATTTCGATGTAGTTCCAATACTTTCCTCACCCACGGGTTTTTCCTGTTTTCCAGAGTCTTTTTTCCATACGAAGCACCATGCTTTGAAAGACAATCTACCAATGTCCTGTAAATTGCATTTGCCTTCTCCCGGTCGCAGGAAGCAGCCACATAGCAGATACACTCTGTAATCCCTTCACCCAATCTGTTTTTCAGAGTTTTCATGACTTTCTCTGCTTTTTCCAAATCCGTATCCACTTTACGATACTCACAAAACAGTTCCAGATTATCATCTTCCCACGTCCGCAATTCCACATTCCCATGGCCCACTCTGGCTTCCCATGCCGTATAAACGCCTGAAAAAATACCTTCCAAAGAATCCTCACAAATAAAAATATACCTATTATCCATGAATCTCAAGCCACCCCTTTCCGGTATCCCAAAAAGAAAGCTGCTGATATGTAATATCCGGATCCACAGGCAATTTTTCCTCTGAAGCAAGGAGATTTCTCAGTATATAGTTTTCCTCCAATCTGGTCCTATACATCATCTTTCCGCTGCACGTAATAAAATACAGCGCTCTTTTTAATACCACACGCATTTTCTGTAAATCCTCAAAAGTCAGATTTCCGTATTTTCTCGCTCCCACAATTTTCTGTGCTGACTTTACACCAATTCCCGGAACTCTTAAAAGAGTCTGGTAATCGGCAGTATTTACCTCTACAGGAAACTGTTCCAGATGCCGAAGCGCCCAGTCACATTTGGGATCCAACAATACATTAAAGTTCGGTTTTTCCGGTGACAACAATTCCCGTGCCTGAAAACCGTAAAATCGAAGCAGCCAGTCTGCCTGATAGAGTCTATGTTCTCTCAAAAGAGGCGGTCCCTGAGGCAGCATTGGTAAAGTCGTATCCTGATTCACATTGACAAAAGCTGAATAAAAAACTCTCTTTAATTCAAACTTTTGATAAAGTGATTCTGCTGCATTCAAAATCTGATAATCATTTTCCCCCGTCGCACCAATGATCATCTGGGTACTTTGTCCGGCCGGTACAAATCTGGGGCTGTGACGATACAGCGCCACCTCCTGACGATTCTCGTCCGCACGTAACTGTATTTGCCTCATAGGTGCAAGAATTGTCTTCCGGCTTTTATGAGGTGCCAATGTACGAAGCCCTTCTGCTGTAGGAAATTCCATATTAATACTCATACGATCCACGTAATAACCAGCTCTCTCTATCAACTCACCGGGAGCCCCCGGTATTGCCTTAAGATGAATATATCCCTGAAAATGATATTCTATTCGAAGCTTATAAACCGTTTGAAATAACAGTTCCATTGTGTAAGCAGGACTTTTCAGAATCCCCGAACTTAAAAATAATCCTTCAATATAATTTCTCCGGTAAAACCCCATCGTCAATTCACATACTTCCTGAGGTGTGAAAGAGGTTCTGATTACATCATTGGAAGAGCGATTTACACAATATCGACAATCAAATACACATTCATTGGTGAATAGAATTTTAAGGAGACTGATACATCGGCCATCGGCAGAAAATGTATGACAAATGCCGGAAGCCACGCAATTTCCAAGACCTTTTCCATTATTTTTTCTGTCAACACCACTGGAAGTACATGCCACATCATACTTTGCCGCATCTGATAAAATATTCAGTTTCTCCTGAAGATCCATCTGTTCCTGAATTACCACGTTACGCACCTCTTTTTCGAACATTTGTTTGTTTTTATTATATCAGGAACATTTGTTCGCGTCAACTCATTTTTCACGCAAAAAGAGCTGATGAAAACCCAAAAGTTCTCATCAGCCCACTTATTACTATACTTTATACAGATATCAAACGCTATTTACCCAACATATAAAGCTTTTCTACAGCTTTTTCCACATATTCGTTGTCAACCGCATGGAAAACTCCTTTGTCAGCAGCTTCTGCATACAACGGGTTGATCGGCATCTTACCCAAAACATCGATTCCCAGTTCTGCTGCAATCTCATCAATATGGCTGTCACCGAAAATCTTAATTTCCTTACCACAGTCAGGACAAACAACATAACTGTAGTTTTCAACCACTCCCAGCACTTCGATCTTCATCATCTGTGCCATCTTGTACGCTTTTCTCACAATCATCTTTACCAGATCCTGAGGAGAAGAAACAATTACAATTCCTTCTACCGGAAGCGACTGAAATACAGTCAGCGGTACATCACCGGTTCCCGGAGGCATGTCTACAAAAAGATAATCCAGTTCACCCCAGATTACATCGGTCCAGAACTGTTTTACCATGTTCGCTAAAATCGGTCCTCTCCAGATTACCGGTTCATCTTCCTGCGGAAGCAGTAGATTGACAGACATGATTTTGATATCATTGGCTGCCATTATAGGATAAATCCCCTGATCATCCGCCTGGGCCGGTCCCTGAAGCCCGTACATTTTCGGGATGGACGGTCCGGTTATATCCGCATCCAGAATACCCACACGAAATCCCTTCTGTGCCATCTGATTGGCCAGAGATGCGGTTACGAAAGATTTTCCCACACCGCCTTTTCCACTTACAACACCGATTACATGCTTGACATCTGAATAAATATTCATCTCTTCCAGCATACTCTTAGGCTGTTTGCTTGGACATCCTTCACAGCTATCTTTGCTGCATGATGTATTGCTGCATTCTTTTGCCATAATTCTAAAAACCTCTTTTCTTCTTATTTCATAAAGCGATCAATCGCTTTATTCAATTCTTCAAGAGCCTGGACATCCCCTTCCCGAACCGCATCAACAATACAATGCTCAATATGGTCCTGAAGAATCACTTTTCCGGTATTATTGATCGCAGCTTTTACCGCTGCCAGCTGTACCAAAACCTCGGTACAGTCACGTCCATCCTCAACCATCCTGCGAATGGATTCCAGATGACCGATTGCTCTGGAAATACGGTTGATCACAGCTTTCGTATTCTGATGCGTATGACCGTGTCCATGTGCACCCTGTGAGTGCGTATGACCATGCATCTCTTCCTTCTCATGACAGTGTTCCTCTACATGAGTATGCTCAATAATTGTTCCATCTTCCAGTACATGCTTGTGTGTAACAATCTGATCTCCCATTCGTTCCTCCTGTCTAAATTTCCGTAAAAGTGTATCTCTGATGGATGCCCGCCGTAAAAATCTCAAACACGATGCTTCCATCATTCCGGACTGTTTTATCGTAAGTAAACTCTTTTCCTTTAAATTTTTCCTGAATATAGACTTCCGGATCTTCACATTCAATTTCTTCAAAGAACTGATCTCTGGAATGATTCATGGGACATTGATTGATAATTTCCCTGATTGCTTCATATTCTTTCATTTTACCGCCTCCTGTATCAGCCTATTATAACAGTCTCAGCCTGAAAGAACAAGCTCCCCGGGGGGATTTTATAGCCTAAACCGGCATAAGAACATAAAATTTTTCATTTCTTGTTTCCTGCACACTGCCCGTCGGATCAAACCACTGATATGTGCGGGTTTCGTTTCCATCTGTCCATACTTCGGGGCAGTCTGTATCCTGCCAGTCTGCCGGAATCTTATGTTCTTTCTGTGCAGAAGCAACACACAAGATCTGATGCAATTCTTCGTTCTGTTTTTCATCCAGGAGACCCGGTTTTGCAGAAAAGAAAAGTGAAGTTCCGCTCTGAGCAATCACATCCGCCCACTGGCGATTCAATTCCCATGGAATTCCTCCTGCCACTCCCACACAATCTGCATCCACTTCATAAAAGATTTTATTCTGTGGCAGCCTAAATGCCAATGTATTGATACCCATTCGTCTGGTTCTCTCCCAGCTGAAACCACTGGTATCATCACCGGTACGATTCATATGCATGAGCCCAGCTCCCAGATGTCCGATTGTATTACAACCTAAAATCAGAGTATCATGCTCACGGGATGCCTGATAAATTGCCTCATACAACATTTTCACTACTTCCGCGCTGGTTTTTGTTCTGTCATAAAAATGCCAGTTGCCCTGAGTTACAGCCGGATCCATCTCAAATCCCCATCTTCCGAACAGATCAAAAGTAGAAAAGTCATGTTTGATCAGTTCATATCCCCAGTCGCAGATTCGTTTCACATCCTGTCTGATATATTCCAGCGCATCCGGATGAGAAGGATCCAGGCAGCCATTGTGTGAAAGACGCCACTCAGCAGGAATACATTCATCCTGATTCAACAAAAAGCGAATCCAGATACCGGTATGTACACCTTTTTCTTTCATTTTTTCTGCCAGTCTCTTCATATCAGGAAATTTTTTATTTCCTTTTTTCCATGGGCCTCCGATATACTTCGGCGTCCGCAGTTCCTGCCAGCAGTCATCGATTACCATATACGGCGGATAAGCTGTATCTTTTGTCAGTTCCACCACGTAGTCCGTATCACTTAAGATTTCTTCCTCGGAGCTTTCTCCATAAGCATAATACCAGTTGTTACTTCCATAAACCGGATGTTTCGGGAGCACCGGATCTGTACACATGATTTTACAAAATTCTACAGCAGCCGCAAAGGAATCCTCACCGTCCATCTCCATGGCAACAATCTCCGCTGCCAGTAAAGTCTTTCCATTTAACAAAACTCCGGCACAGCCACAGCGAACATCCAGTACCAGGGTAATCCCCTGCGTATCCATATACCAGGAACACATGGCAGACGGTCTGACTTTAACTCCGTATCCATATTGTTTTCCCTGTGCAGACACAAGAAAATACCAAGGAAGCACTCTGCCTCCGCAGATTCCTCTCCACTCAAGATCTCCATAACTTCTTTCCCATGCGTCACCCAGTACTCTCGCTTTTTCAGGTGCTTTCCTGTTCCATCGAAGCTTCATATACTTCACTGCTGATGTCTGTGCTGTCAGATATACATTTACCTGTTCCCCGTCATCTTCCAGCTTTACCACAATATCATCCATGCAAACTTCTGCTTTTCCCGGAACCACTACCTGCTTCTTTTCTTCCGTCTCAATTGTAATATAATCGGGAATGCCGAGTATAATCTGTTTTTTATTACCCATAACTGATACCTCCTGTTTCTCTGGTTTTAAATCTAAAGTAGTATTTAGAATTATACCTTGCTTAAGAATATTTCTCTATATCTTTTTGTGAGGTTCAATTGTATTTCTATGTATTTTAGTGTGATGAAAAGATGATTAAATCTCAGCGTTTCGAATGATCCGCCATTCCTCTGTGAGTCTTTCCAGACTCCAGGAAGCATTGGCCGGACTGGTAGACGGCAGCCTGACAGCTTCTTTTCCGGTTATGGGTTTTGCATATTTTTCATAAAGTTTCCATGCAGCAGTCCCGTTAGCAAATATTCTTTTGATCTGTGCATGATCCAATATCTGTTCCAGATGGTTCGGCACCACATCACGGATGCTGCTGTCACTGGATCCCTGGATTTTACAGGAAGCAATCACATCCCATACCGCAATATGATTTTCCAGAAGCATTCTCTTTTTCTCTTCTATGGTCTGAGGTACAGAACATTCCAGTACAGAAGCCAGCACTTTCCAGAAACGGTTCTGTGGATGATGATAGAAAAACTGACCCTCCCTGGATTTTACCGACGGAAAACTCCCCAGTATCAGGATCTCACTTTCCGAATTCCACACCGGCGGGATGTTATGCTTCACATTTTCCACATCCATCACCCGATATCCTCCTCATCAAACTCTACATCCGTATAATATCCCCTGTCTGTCTCACGGATATCTTTCACAATTCCTTTTCTGGATTTTAATCTCTCATATCCCGGATAATTTCGGCTCATGGCAATCATTGGCTGAATCGTATAGTAATAAGAGGTCGGCAAAGGACTTTCCGTAACATCCACTTCCTGTCCTACTTCCAAAAGTCCCTGCCGCTCCATCTTAAATTCCATTATTCTCATACTTCCCCACACTCCTTTTCTTTTATCCTAAAGGTATTGTTCGTCTCATTCCCATTTAAAAAGAATAATCCCTCCGATGGCTACAGCCATACCTAAAATTTTTCTCCACTCAAAAGGCTGTTTCTCAACTCCAAACATACCAAACAATTCAATCAGATAAGACACTGCCAACTGTGCGATCACGATCAACATGGTTGCCCTTGCCGGACCCAGACTTCCCATACTTTTTATCACCGTTACCGTAATAAACGCACCAATTACGCCTCCAAGCAGCGTGTATTTGTTTTCCACCTGCCAGAGTGTGCTGATGCTTTCATGTCCGGTAAACAGCCATGCCACAAAACACACAAGCAGCGCTGAAAGCTGTACCCACCCTGTAGATACCCAAAGACTGCTCTGTTTTGTCACTTCTGTATTAAACACTCCCTGAATACTCATCAGTGCTCCCGATAGTACTGCAACCCAGATTCCCAACATATATGATCCCTCCATACCATACTATTTGCGGATATTTCATGCTTCCGCATATAGTAAATAGTATGAACGATTTCAGATATGATATTCCTTTTTAAATGCAATCAATGCACGCTTTCCTTCATCTGTTACCGGTCGAACCCACCTTCCGGACAGCGTATATCGAATCTCAATCGGCAATTTTATGAGATCTTCAAAATAGATTGCCGCAAATACAATAAAATAGGAGGTCTGAAGATGTATTCCCAGAAACCATACAATTGGTATGGAAAACAAAAAGATACACACCAGTTCCAGTGTTGTTCCATATACTGCCTGACCACCTGCCCGGTAAACTGCATTCTGAATATAGTTACTCATGCGAAGCGGTCCGAAGATCATAAAAATAATCAACATAATCGAAAGATATTTATTCGCTTCCGGCCCGATCGTGAAAATAACAGGATACAGATTTCTCAACAGTACTAGCAGAATACATGGTAGAAGCGTTACCGTTGGACATACCCAGGCAAACTTTTTTGCATATTCCATGGCATCCTGCAGTTTTCCGGCACCAACTTTCTTTCCCACCATGACAGATGCCGCATTGAAAAAGCCATTGAAAAAAGCATAGATAAAGCCTTCCAGAACACGGAAAATAGATAACGCTGCAATCGCCTGCTCAGGCTGTCGTCCCAGAATCACATTGATAATTGCCAGTGCAAGCCCCATCAACATCTCATTGGCAAAAATAGGGAGCAGTTTTTTGACGAATTCCATCACAAATCCGCCATTCCAGTCCAGCGCTGCTCGCAGATTCCACATATAGGGAAATCTTTTTATCACACACACCACAATCAAAAACGTAAAGTTCAAACCATTGGATAAAATCGTCGCGATTGCTGCTCCTTCGACACCGAGAGCCGGCATTCCCAATTTTCCGAAAATCAGAACCCAATTCAGGAAAGAATTGGTAAACACTGCAATTGCCGAAGAAATCAGTGGAAGCTTTACTTTTTCTATCGAGCGAAGAAAAGTACTTACTCCCATAATCAGGAACTGAAACACATAACTGATACCCGCCAGACGTAAATATCGGATACCGATAGCCTGAATCTCAGCCTTATCCGTATAAATTCTCATTACAATTTCCGGAGCAAAAATTGCGGGAATCGTAAAAAGAAGCCCGATCACAGCTGTCCAGACCATCATGATCCCATAAGACCGGGTAATGCCCCTCTCCTCCCTGACTCCCCAGTACTGAGCAATAAAAAGTGCTCCTGTAGAACTGAACCCGTACAGGGCCGAGTTAAATAACTGATTATATTGGTTACAAATTCCTACTGCTCCCAGTACATTTTCTCCCATCCGGCTAACCATTAAAGTATCCACTGCACTCATGGAACTGATGAGAAGATTTTGAAGAGCAACCGGAAATCCCAATACCAGAAGCCCCCATAAAAACGAATTATCCTGAAGTTTCTTTTGTGTCTTCAGCATACGAAATACCTCCATTTGCTTATTAGTTTGTCCGTCCATTCTTCAGGTTCGGTCAATCTCCATTATAAGCTTAACGGAAAGTTTTCTCAACAGGATTTCATTATTCTGTATTTACTGCTTCTTCCTGAATTTTTTATACTCTTTCAATTCTCTTCGGATTTTTTTCCGGATATCTTTTGCTGTCAACTCCGGATCCCGGTCAGCCAGAACCGGAACAATTCCATCCTCGTCCTCGATGCTTTCCACAATTTGTTTCACAGCCTGCTTTTCATCCATATGATATTTTTCAAAATAATATTTGGAATATACATTTGCTCCCTTATATCCTCTGGCCTGCAGATTATTATAGGCCTCCATGGCAGCCCGAAGTTCTCTCTTTCCTCCTGTCACAAATACAAAATACCGACCTGATTTACTGATTACCAGTTTTCCGATCATCTGATCTGCCGCAGGCGACACTTTTCTTCCTTCACTCTCAAACAGGAAGCCTACTCTTTTATTATTTTCAAACACAATACTTTCCACTTCGTAATCTGATATTTTTTTACACTGGATTTCCTCATACTCCTCAAATAGCTTCGCACACTTTCTGCAGGTTTCTTTTTGATCATCATAATAAACTGTAATCTGCTCCATGCAATCCCTCCTTGTTTCATGCACAATAGTTTGTTTTTAAATTATTATGCACAATACGTCTGACAAGTCAATAGGTTTTATTCTTTTTTAATAAATAGATCTTGGAATTAACAACAGCCGGCAATTCTCAGAATCTTTTCTTCTGATTTTGTCGGCTGTATGTACTGCGTTATTCATTTAAAATATGATCCATATTCGCTTCAATTTTTTCTGCCACTTTTCTGAATACTTTGAATTCTTCTTCAGAAATGCCTTCAAAAATTTTTCTGATCATTTCTTCCCATGCTCTGGCTATATCTTCGCTGATTGCCTTTGCTTTGTCTGTGATCGTATAATGTACATATCTTCTGTCATCTTTGTCCTGAGCTGCTGTCAGATATCCCTGTCTGCACAGGCTTTCTACCGCTTGAGAAATATGACCTTTATTCATATTCAGATTCAGACTGATGTCTTTCGAAGTGTTGTTTTCTCCGCAGCCGGATAAAAAATAAAGGATTTCCAGTTCTACTCTTTTCAATCCGTATTTTTCTATAATACCCGAAAGCTGACTGGTAATCATCTTTTTAAACCTGGCTCCGCGCAGAACAGTCTCTACCTGTTTTTCCATTGTCTCATCTTCCCTTCCAAGGTATAATTATCTATGATTCTTCTCTTTCGTTTTACTCATTATATCCTTATCCGGGTATTTTCTCAACCGAAATTTGTAATTACAGTGTCTAAAAAGCATTAAATTGAACTTGAAAAACACTTTACGTAATCACTTCGATTCAAGCATACAGTTAATACGATCTACAAATCGGTCAGAAATAAACGCACCGGATTCTATATGCACTTTTCCGTTTTCCAACAAGAGTGTCATAGCGTCACTGTTTTGTTTTATATCTTTTATATCCGCAAAACGATATTTGATTTTTCTGCCAAACATTGTACTGTATACAAATTCGTCGTCATTTATCATCTCGGCCCACTGATTTTTCCAACATAATATGGCGGCAACACCAAAACCCAAACAGATAACAGCCCCAATGATACATCCTATCATAAAGATCATAGAATAAGAAAAAACGGTAAAACTCAACACAACACACACAATACTGACTACCAGGAACAGGGCACCCAAGCCACACACCCAGTTTGGTAAATACATATCTTTCTTTTGCATTTTTCACTCTCCTTTTTCTAGCCTATGATGACCTCGACAACAGTACCACAGTCTCACAATGAACACTTTGACTGAACTGATCCACGCACACAGCCTTAACCACCCGGTATCCGTTCGCCAAAAACACCTCCAGATCCCGTGCCAGACTGGTGGGCTTACAGGATATATAAACCAGATTCTCCACACCATACTGGATGATTTTGGGAAGTGCTTTCGGATGGATACCATCCCGGGGTGGATCCAGCACAATATAATCCGGCTTTTCCTGAATCTCATCCAATACTTTCAGCACATCGCCGGCAATAAACTCACAGTTATCGATCCCATTTCGTTTTGCATTTTCCCGTGCAGCTTCTACCGCCTCCTCCACAATCTCCACACCGATCACTTTCTTTGCCACAGAAGCTAATATCTGGGAAATAGTTCCCGTTCCGCTATAAAGATCAAAAACTGTCATATCCTTTGTATCACCGATGTATTCTCTCGCAGTTGAATACAATATCTCTGCTCCCAGAGAATTTGGCTGAAAAAAGGAAAATGGTGTAATCTTAAACTTCAGTCCCAGGATTTCTTCGTAAAAAAAGTCCTGACCATACAGAATCCGAGTCTCATCGCTCTGCACCATATCCGCCAGAGAATCATTCAGAATATGAAGAATTCCCACAATCTTTCCTTCTAATGGAAGCTGCAAAAGGCGCTCCACAAGTTTTGTCAGATTCGGCTCCAACTGTGTGGTAGTGACAAGATTTACAAGGATTTCTCCGGTAGTATTACCCCGACGAAGAAGAAGATGTCTCAGATACCCTGTATGCTGCATTTTGTGATAGTAGGTAAATCCCTGTTCCCGGCAATATTCCAACACACAGTTCAGGATTTTTGTCAGATCCTCATGTACCAGCTTACAATCCACCGCATCCAGAACATCATAGGTACTCCCTTTTTTATGTAAACCAAGGGTCAGAGGGCCTCCTTTTTCAGCATCTCCAAAAGAAAACTCCATCTTATTTCGATAAGCAAACTCCATGGGACTTCCTTTGATTCCTTCAAACAGATAGTCCGGATTCCCCTCTGGATCGACCTGTCCTCCTCTTTTTATGGCATCATCCAAAAGCTCCCTGATCTGGTTCTTCTTCATATTCAGCTGCGCCTGATAGTCCATGGTCTGATACATACAGCCGCCGCACTGAGGAAAGATAGAACATACCGGCTCTCTGGTCTCAAGAGGAGATCTTTCCAGAACCTCCAGAAGTCTTCCTTCTACCCTTCCGCTTCTTTTTTTATTGATCATAAAACGGATTTTTTGACCAGGCATTCCATTTTTTACCGTAACGTTCTGCCCATCGATCAGCACTCTCCCTTTATTAGGAAAATCAACTTTTTCAATAACGCCTTCGTAAATCTCGCCTTTTTTCACACTCAATACCTCTATATCTGTTATTTGTTAAAAATTGCTTATATGCTAAAGAAAGCTCCGGGGTTTCCTCCGAAGCTTTTCTTTCTTTTTTAGTTTTCTTCTCCGTCTTCATCCTCGAAATAATCATCGAAATCGTCATCAAAATCATCTTCGAAATCTTCCAGATAATCCGGTGTGAAGAAACGATATACTGCATATGCAATACCGGCAACTGCTGCAACTGCACCGATCACTGCTAATACCCAAAGAATTGTACTCTTACATTTTTCTTCTTCTTTTTCTTTTTTCTGCAGTAAAGCCATCAATTCATCAATTTTATTCATATCGAACACCGTCCTCTCATAAAACTATTGTTATTATACCACTATCCATATGATTTTACCACAAAAATGTGTGTTTTATATTTTTTTTAGCTTTGCAAAAGAGGCAAACATTTTTTTCACCCCGACTTTTTCAAAATCCACGGTGACCTCATAATCTTTTCCGCCATCGGTGATGGCAGTGACTGTACCATTACCAAACTTAATATGTCGGACCGTATCTCCCACACCATAATTCAGTCCTTCTGATTTTTTCACCTCAAATTTCTTCGGAGAAAATACATTTGTCTGATACGTCTGGCGCAGTCGGGCATAGCTGTCTTTTTTTTCCGGGATCCGCCCTGTCCTCATATCTTGCGATCCGTTCTCTCTTCCCAGTTCTACAAGTTCCCTCGGGATTTCACGGACAAATCTGGAAACTTTATTATACTGGGTTTCTCCACGAATCATCCGTTGCTGTGCAGCAGTCATTGTCAGATTCTTCATGGCACGGGTGATTCCCACATAACAAAGCCGCCTTTCTTCCTCAAGCTCTTCCGGTCCATCTGCCACGATCGTCATATAACTGGGGAAGATTCCATCCTCCATACCCGCCAGATATACATTTGGAAATTCCAGCCCCTTAGCACTGTGAAGTGTCATCAACAGTACCTTATTGTCACTGTCATCTACAGAATCAATATCTGCGATCAGCGCGATTTCCTCAAGAAATTCACTGAGAGAAGATTGTTCACTGGTCTCTTCATAAGAAACAGCTTTAGAAATCAATTCATCAATATTTTCAATACGTGACCTTGCCTCTTCTGTATTCTCCGCTTCCAGTTCCGCTACATATCCGGTTTCTTCAATAATCTTCTGAAGAATCTCCGGCACCGACAGAAAATCCACCTGACTTCTGAACTTCTGAATAAAGTCCACAAATCCTTTGATTTTCACTGCTGCCCTGTTCAGAGACGGTATTTGATTCGCCTGCTTTAGCGCATCATAAAAACTGATTTCATTTTCCAGCGCATATACCTGCACTTTTGTCAGTGTAGTGGCACCGATTCCTCTCTTCGGAACATTGATGATTCTCTGTACCGCCACATCATCTCTTGCATTGTCAATCGTCTTCAGGTAAGCCAGCAGGTCTTTAATTTCCTTTCTGGCATAGAAATTAACGCCTCCCACCATTTTATAGGGAATATTAGCCATCAGAAATTTTTCTTCAAATAGGCGGGACTGCGCATTGGTTCGATATAAAACCGCACAATCTCTATACTCATATTCTCCTTTTCTTACTTTTCCGGCAATATCCCCGGCAACAAACTCTGCTTCCTCAAATCCAGTCAAAAACTGGCGGAAATGCAGAAGCTGTCCTTCTTCATTAGCCGTCCACAAAGTTTTATCTTTTCTCCCCACATTATTATGGATCACTTCATTGGCCGCATTTAGAATATTTTGTGTGGAACGATAATTCTGCTCCAGCTTAATGACCTTTGCCTCCGGAAATACTTTTTCATATCCAAGGATATTGCCGATGTTGGCCCCACGAAACTTATAGATAGACTGGTCATCATCTCCCACCACGCAAAGATTCTTATATTTGGATGCCAGCAGACTTACAAACTTAAACTGTGCTGTGTTCGTATCCTGATATTCATCTACCATAATATAACGAAGCCTGTCCTGATAACTTTCCAACACATCCGGACAATTCTGAAACAGTTCTACGGTTTTTACAATCAGGTCATCAAAATCCAGTGCGTTGTTCTGTCGAAGCTGCTTTTGATATGCCTCATAAACCCACGCTATTGTCTGCACTTTCCATTCCGGATCAGAAGATGCATTCAGCCGATACTCTTCCGGTGAGATCAATTCATCTTTAGCCGATGAGATTGCCGCCATCAATGCCCGTTCCTTATAAAACTTTGTATCAATATTCAGACGTTTGCAGATATCTTTGATTACTGTCTTCTGATCATCGGTATCATAAATCGTAAAATTATTATCAAAACCCAGCCTGTCTATAAATCTTCTGAGAATCCGGACACAACTGGAATGGAAAGTGCTGACCCAAATACTCTCCGAGCCAAAACCCACAATTTTATCCACTCGCTCTCTCATCTCCTGAGCTGCTTTATTTGTAAATGTGATTGCCATGATATTCCACGGATTTACTCCTTTTTCTTCAATCAAATAGGCAATTCTGTGAGTCAGAACCCTGGTCTTTCCTGAACCGGCTCCAGCCAGAATCAGCACAGGTCCCTCTGTATGATAAACAGCCTCCTGCTGCATGGAATTCAAACTATCGTACTTACTCATATAATCCTCTCCGTCTGTTTTTTCGTACATGTGTTCATAATAGCATGGGATAACATGCAAGTCAACGTTTCCTTTCCCCGATCTGCAGCCCTTTCTATGTTATATTGTGTGTAAATGCCTTTCATCGTGATAGTAAAAAATGATTTACAAATAGTATTAAAAACTATATAATAGAGGTAATGAGGTGATATAATGACTATTGATACCAATGATATGTTAAACAGTATATTAAGCAGCCTCTCCCGCATTGACTATATTAAGCCGGGAGATATTCCGAATATTCCTTTATATATGGATCAGGTTACTACCTTTATGGATGCGCAGCTTTCTGCTTCCAAGCGATACGAGAGTGATAAGATTCTGACGAAAACTATGATCAACAACTACGCCAAGAATGATCTGCTCCCTCCCCCTACGAAAAAGAAGTATTCAAAAGAACATTTGCTGCTGCTTGTATTTATTTACTATTTTAAAAACCTTCTTACGATCACAGATATACAGGCTCTCCTGAAACCTATTACTGACAAATATTTTCAGGATTCTGACAGTCTGACTCTGGAAGATATTTACAATGAAGTATTTCGGCTGGAAAAATCTCAGATTGATGTTCTGAAAGAAGATATCAGCAACCGATATCATCTTTCCCGTGAGACTTTTTCCGATGCTCCTGAAGAAGATCAGGAGTTTTTGAAAACTTTCTCTTTTATCTGTCTGCTTAGTTTTGATGTATATGTAAAGAAGCAGATTATTGAAAAACTGATTGATCAGATGAACCCACCCCAAAAATAAGTAAAAAAGAAACAGATCATATCACACGACCTGTTTCTTTTTTCTATCCTGTTTTCTTTTTGTTCAGCTGCTATTCTTTATCTTCCAGTCTGTTAAACACCATCTCATATCCGTCATTTCCATAGGTCAGAGAACGATTGACACGACTGATCGTTGCTGTTGAAGCGCCTGTCTTTTCTGAAATCTCCAGATAAGTTTTTTTCTGTCTCAGCATCCTTGCCACTTCAAATCTCTGCGAAAGTGACATAAGCTCATTGATTGTGCATACGTCTTCAAAAAATGTATAGCACTCTTCTTTGTCTTTTAAACTCAAAATCGCTTCAAATAAATGGTCTACAGCCTCTGTATGAATTTTCTTGCTCATAATCTTCTCCTTTTGCACCCCATATTTCCAAATGCATTTTTCGCAGGATATTCTTATGAACCCCTGCACTTTCATTCGGCTATATGTTACAATTTTAACACATTAAAATAGAAAAGCAAGTTATTTATAAAACTTTAAGTGTATTTATTTTTACTTTATTTGTGTTTTCCTGACACAAATCCTCATCTGCCAAACTCAGCAAAGTCTCTTCCCACACATATTCATTACTTTTCCAGATATCATTCCACTGTCCGGGCGGAACCGGAGACTTTCCATACCCTGTTTCAATGGTCAGACTGGGAATCCCCAATTTACAAATTGCCCAGTCCTTATATCCTGCCGGATCAAGATTTTTATCATCTTCATTCAGCAGATACCCTGTTGCTTCGGAAATTTTTCTGCCAAAAGCCAAGGTATCCCTGTATAACTTCCCTTTTTGTCTGAAATACCAGTAAATCACATTTCCCTGCGTATGATAACTTATCGTTCTGCAAAATTGCTCTTTTCTGGTAAGGGCAGCCAGTGCCGCTGATTCTCTCTCACATTCCGGACTGGTTCCTTTGTAAAATGCTGATGCCGGACGTCCAACCGGATCCTGGTACTGCATCCACCCGGCATCAAAATTTCTGTTCAGATCCACACCGTTTCCATTTGCTTTCCAACGAGTAAAAAATTGCCTCTCTGTGCTCTCCCCCTCTATCCTGGCAATTTCTTTTACTTGTCTTTTCACACACTCGGTTCGAATTCCCTTTATCCCCATTTGGCTGATCGACACTCCATCCGGATTTACCATCGGTATCACATGGACTGCTGCATTTTCCAGTAACTTATCATATTTTATCTGTTGATAGCTTTCTCCGTTTTCCTTGTGTTTCAAAAATGTCTCTGCCTGCTTCATCACCAAACGGCTGGTAATATACTCTCTTCCATGGATGCTTCCATGAACTAAAATTTTTCTTTTCGCATCCGCATTTCCGATTACCACATGCCATACCTGGCGACCATCTGCAGTGTCTGTAAGAGTATCATATCTGATTTCTTCCTGATATCGTCTTTTGAGCACTTTCAGATCATTTATCATATTTTCATATGTATAGCATACAGTATTTTGATTGATGAACATTTTCCTCTCCAATTCTTTTTTCTTATATATTTACCATATGTACAAGCTTGAGTTTCCGCAAACTGTAATTTCAAAATGAATATAGTCTATCAAAGTACCAATCTGCCCAACTTTTGAAAAGATATAGAGTGGCAGCTTTATGAA
>SFGF01000167.1 GCA_004556655.1 Lachnospiraceae bacterium
TATGGGTTCGTCAGTGAACTGGTATTTTCAAGAACTCGATAACATGGTAGGATATGAGCAAACAAAATCTTTTTTTAAGGAAATCGGATTTGGCAGTGGTAATCCCAGCGATGATCCAAGTAGCCTGTGGAACGGTACTGGAATAAAAATTTCTGCGTTTGAACAAGTGGAGTTGCTTGTGAAGCTGTACCGCAATGATTTTGGTTTTGCTGAAGCAAATATTACTGCTGTAAAGAATTCTATGGAGATTGCGACAAATGGTACATCTCGGCTGTATGGAAAGACCGGAACCGGGTGTGCAGACGATCAAAATATCGCCGGTTGGTTTGTAGGGTTTGCAGAGACGCAGGACAACACTTACTTTTTCGCGTTTTACCTTAATTCCAATGATGGTGCCGACGGCATGGCAGCATATCAAACTGCAATGTCTGTTTTGGCAAATTGGGAAATTCAATCTTAACTTCCAGTAGAAGTTGACACTCAATCGAAAAATAAATGCTCAAAACGGGCAGGAAATCAAGAAATTTCTTGATTTCCTGCCCATTTCTTGTTATAATAATTGAGTAGGTATACATACTCAATATTTGAGTGAGAAACGATTATGTATTATGATTTTTTGGTTAAAATTCCTGCGAAAAAAGGAAAGATTTTTGAGCGTACCATAAAGGGTGTAACATACATTAACTATGAGTATGACAGGGTATATAAGCCGGACAAGAAATATAACATTCCCAAGAGAACCACGATAGGAAAAAAGTGTGAAGATGATGATACCATGATGTATCCTAATCCGAACTTTATGAAATATTTTCCTGACGCACAGCTTCCTGCGGATGAGGGACGGGATGAGCGGAGCAGCTGCCTAAGAATTGGAACCTTTATGGTTATAGAAAAACTGATGATGGAAAGCATGGTGGAAAACATCGTGTCCTCCATTTATAACAATGACAAAGGGACAGGTTTATTTCTTGACCTGGCAAGCTACTATCTGACAACAGAGAATAATGCCGGACAGTATTATCCGGATTATGCTTATAATCATCCGCTTTTTACACCAGGCTATAAAATATACAGTGATTCAACGGTATCTGAGTTTATCGGGCAGATTTCTATTGATGATTCTGTAGAATTTCAGAATGAATGGAATGCATTAAAGAAGAATAAGGACAAGATATATATATCTTACGATTCTACCAATAAGAATTGTCAGGCTGGAGATATTGAACTTGTTGAATACGGTCATGCTAAGGACGATAAGGGACTGCCAATTTTTAATTATTCCATTGCTTATGACTGTAATAACAGAGAGCCTCTCTTCTATGAGGATTATCCCGGAAGTATTGTGGATGTATCACAGCTTCAGTGCATGCTTGATAAAGCCAAGGCTTACGGATATAAGAACGCAGGATTTATTCTCGACCGCGGTTATTTCAGCCGTGAAAATATCAAATATATGGATAAATGTGGTTATGATTTTGTAATCATGATAAAAGGCATGAAAGCCCTTGTTAACGATGCTGTCAAAGAAGTTAAGGGTACATTTGAAGATAGCAGGCAGTATACAATAAGACGCTTTGGTGTAAATGGAACTACTGTGGAAAGAACTGTCTTTCCATCGGATGAAAGAAACAGATATCTGCACATTTATTACAGCTATAGCAAGGCAGCTGCTGAAAGGGAACAACTGGAACAAAAAATAGACAAGCTCGCTGCTTATTTTAAGAAACTGGAGGGGCAACCTGTAGTACTTGATAAATCATATGAAAAGTATTTCAGCCTGGAATACTACCACGAGGGTCAGGAAGACCAGTGCTTTGTGTGTGCTATAGAAAAGAGCTCTGTTATTGAAGAAGAACTGAAAATGTGTGGTTATTTCTGTATTATTACTTCGGAAAATATGAAGGCGAAAGAGGCTCTTGAACTGTATAAGAGCAGGGATGTTTCTGAAAAGTTATTCAAAGCGGATAAGACATTTTTAGGCAACAGAAGTATGAGGGTGTATACCGGTGATGCGCTGGAAGGGAAAATGTTGATTGCATTTGTTGCCCTGATTATCAGAAATCGCATGTATACAAAGCTCAAGGATGAAGAAGAAAAACTGCTCAGTTCTCCAAACTTTATGAATGTACCTGCAGCAATCAGGGAACTTGAGAAAATAGAGATGATACGGCAGGCGGATGGCGTTTATCGCCTGGATCATGCTGTAACAGCAAACCAGAAAATAATACTCAAAGCATTTGGTATTGATGCGAATTATATCAAAAGAAAAGCGGAACAAATCAGCAATGAACTGAATCCAAAAGTTCTTAAGGTTAAGATTAACGGGAGGAAATCATAGTGGCAAGAAAATATAAATCCAGAGTAACTACAGAAAAGCTTGATGCAAAAATCGAACAGCAGAAAGAGACATTGGAAAAGGCCAAAGCCAGATATGAAGCAGAAAAGGATGCTCTTGCAGAGCTTGTAAAAATGCGTAATGAACTGCGTAAGGAAGAATTAATGGATGCGGTTATAAATAGCAGCAGATCCTATGAAGAGATTCTTGCATTTGTGAAAGGGGAAGGTCTGACAGAATGAAAAAGGAATCAAAGAAACGAATCGACCTATATGATATCGGTGATGGTCTGACGCTTATGAATTTAATTGAAAAAAATGACAGCGGTAAGATGCACCATATAACTACTTACATAGGGATTGAAGGTAACGGTTTTGTATGCGTTGGCAATGCAAATGATTTGGATGCACCAGGTGCAATATTTAGCTATCAATCATATGTTAGGGAACAGGAAGCAATGTTGCCATTTCTTATTGATATCTTTGAAACGAATACTGGCGTAAAATAATGAAGATTGGAGTGCTGCAACAAGTAGGCTCCAATCTTTACATTTGAGTGGAAAAATTTCTGGAAGTTAAGATGCTGATAAAAATAACTCTAATTATTGCGTTTTATATGTTGACTGCTGAGTTAAAATGAATTATAATATTGCGGATAGTGTCAAGGATGTTTCGCAAAATCAGTTTTGACCGCTCGGTGACCGGCAGTTAGCCGGCCAGTGTTTCGTTCAGGTCAGTGTCCATTTCCAGGAGGTGATCCATATTCATGTAGCGCTTGGTTCCCCAATCAGTTCCGGCTACGTGCCGGAGACGGGCACAGACGAGCATGAGGGCGCTGTTTCCATCAGGGAAAGCTCCGATGGCTCTGGTCCGGCGCTTGATTTCACGATTGAGTCTTTCAAGCGTGTTATTCGTTCGGATCCGCGTCCAGTGCTGGCTCGGAAAGTCCATAAAGGTAAGTGTCTCCTTGATGCTGTCCTCGACTTTTTTGGCTGCAGCAGAGAGCTTCATCTCACGGAGTTTCTCCGCCACCTGAGCGGCTTTTTGGCGGGCGGCTTCCTTGCTTTCCTGGGCGTGAATGGCCTTCAGCATCATGGCGACCGTCCGGACTTTGCCCTTGGGAACGACTGAAAATACGTTCCTGTAAAAATGGACGATGCAGCGCTGGTACTTTGCGTCCGGAAATACTTCATGGACAGTCTCGAGCATTCCGAGGTTCTTGTCGCCGATGACGAGCCGGACGCCGGTAAGGCCTCGTTCTTTGAGCCAGACGAAGAAGCTTCGCCAGCTCTCGTGGTCTTCCTTCATGCCTTCGGCAGCACCGAGGATCTCACGATAGCCGTCCTGATCGACGCCGATCGCGACGAGTACAGAGACGTTCTGGACTTCACCGCCCCAGCTGCGCTTCAGGTAAACACCGTCCACGTAGACATAGGCGTATTCGCCGGTGAGCGGGCGGCAGCGCCATTTCTCGATGTTTTCATAAGCTTTCTGGTTGAGGTTGCTGACCGTACCGGAGGAAACACGGGTTCCCCAGAGCGCTTCCGTGATATCCTCGACCCTTCGGACAGAAACACCGGCAAGATACATCTCGATGAGGGCTTCCTCAATCGAGGTCTCACGACGGCGATAACGCTCGATGATGGCGGTCTCAAACTGAACGCCTTTGAGCTTGGGAACATGGAGTGTAACATCACCGGAAGTCGTCGTAAAGTTGCGGTCATAATGACCGGAACGATAGCCCTTGCGGTCGCCTCATGCTCCAGAAGGGCATTGAGAGTCTCTTCAACACTGCTCTTGACGAGATCTTTCAATTCGCCCTTTATGGCAGCTTCATTTAATTGTAAGATGTTATCAGACATGGTTTATTCTCCTTCTCGGGTTTGATTTGTGTGTGGTAACTCAATCTTACCGAGCGGTGATAGACCATGTCTATCTCTTTATGATTTTGCGAAACTTATCTTACGTTATCATATTGCGTAATTGTATGGAGTTTTGTTAGGCCGAATTTACATGATGCTTAACTTACATGGCTCATTAAGATACAATTTCAACGATCATGAAATATGAAAGGAGC
>SFGF01000067.1 GCA_004556655.1 Lachnospiraceae bacterium
CTTGTTTTTCTCAGCCGTTTCACGAAATGTATTGCACGCTGTTAGCCCAAACGCAAACACTAATGTAAGCATCAAAACAAAAGCAACTTTTTTACTCACTATATTTTCCCCCTTCCCAGTGCTGAAACCAGATTAAGCTAACTATCAACAAACCAATCGTAAAAATCTCAGAAATTATTATTCCACTAGCAAAAATCTCTTTCATTTGCGTATAAACATAAGGATTTTTCCACGCAAGTATAGTATAATCTACCATGCGAACACTCCACGCCCAAGGAATATAATGCCATATATTGTCTCCCAACCCCGTAATCATAAGTGCCGAAATTAAACTTCCTGCAATCCCCAATCCCATGGAAGCTCCCTTTCCAAAATTCATTCCAACAAATAAATGAATCAAGTAAATAGGAATTGATGTTAATAATAATAATAAACCTGTTCTTATATAAAATATAGTTGGAAACCCTTTGTATAATACTGCAAATATACCCAATGCTAATATTATTGATCCAAAAGCATTACAGATAAGAAAATTCACTTTTCCTATATACACCATTTTTCGTGAAGCTATTGTTCCCAACATAATTTGAAAGTGTCCTGCCTGCTCTTCTGTTTGCACAACTATCCCCACAATAATTCCAATTAGGAACGGGAAAGCAACCGCCAATACTTCCAAATACCCGCTTATTTTTGCCGATAGTTCCCAAGCTGATATATGATAATACCCAGCAAAAATAATTGCACATATAGTTGGCACAATCACATGTATATAAAGTAAAACACTATGTTTATATTTCTGATATTCTGCCTTTGAACATCGAATTAAAGATATCATCATGCCCTCTCCTCCTGTTTATTAAAGCATCTTCCAGCGACATAAGATAGGATTACAAAGAGCAGCAGAGAAACACATAACATAAGTATAATTGTTAAAAAAGACATTGTCATGCCTTGATTTGCAACCGGTTCACCATTAGGCAAAATACCAAGAACAGAAATCATAAGATGTGGAACCCAGCTATATGGACAAATTATCCATAAAAACGTATTTGCCGCAAAAATTCCCAAAACACTACCTACTCCAACATTTAAAATAACCGTAATAAATATACCAGCTTTTTTTGACAGCATCAAACATAACGGTATTTCCCATAAGCTTGCAATTACGATACAAATAGTTCCTGATATCGCCTGCCATATATCTATAGTTAAAGGAATTCTATAAATTGTTAATATACAAAAACCACCTAATATATTTAGCATAAGAAAAATCAAATTTCCTAAGCCAACATAAATACTTGCAATTCCAATTTTAGCACCACATACTCTGTTAAGCGAAACAGGTAGCGAAAGAATAGATCTATATTTTAGTTTTCCGTTATCCCTTTGCTCAACTAATGTACAAATCAAAGTCAAAAATCCAGGATAAAGCAAAATATACCACCAATTATATGAGTTAATCTGATACCATAATGGTGCAAAAATATTCATAATCGCAGTTACAAGCGGTGCTAGAATAATCAATTTTCTTGTGAACGTTCTTTTATACTTAAGATGTTCTGCTTTTAAATAATTCATTTGTATACCTCCTCCGGTCTATTCATACGAATGACCTCCATAAAAAGTTGTTCCAAATTCTCATTTGCTCGAAGTTCTCCCTCATATCCAAGAACCCCTCCCGCAATAATACCTATATGATCAGCAATCTGTTGAACTTCTGAAAGAATATGACTTGATAATATAACTGTGATACCCTTTGAAGGAAAGGAGCGGATTAATTCTCGAAGTTCTTCAATCCCCACCGGATCAAGTCCGTTAGTCGGTTCGTCCAAAATCAGTAACTTTGGATTATTGATTAATGCAACGGCTATACCCAAACGTTGTTTCATGCCAAGAGAAAACTGCCCTGCTCTTTTTTTTCCAGTATTCGTCAAATGAACAATTTGCAACACTTCATCTATTCGCTTATCATCTAATCCAAGCAATGTAGTTCTTACTTTCAAATTTTCATACGCTGTTAAATTCTCATATAATGGAGGCATTTCAATCAAAGCTCCTATATTCGCTAAATCCTCTCTTTTCCACCCATGTCCGTTAAATTCAATACTTCCAGAAGTTGGAGTCAAAATACCTGTAAACATTTTAAGTGTTGTGGACTTTCCTGCTCCATTCGGACCCAATAAGCCATAAACAGAATTCTTTCTAATGTTCAGTGAAACATTATTAACTGCCATGTGCCCTTTAAAACTTTTACATAAATTAGTAGTTTTTAAAATCATCTCCATAATAATTAATTCCTTTCTTTTTATGATGGAAATAGAATATCAAGCAATTTTGAAGATTCCATAAAGATTTAAAGAAAAATTTTGATTCGCCTATTATTAAAATAGTATCTAATTTTAAATCTATTGTCCGCTTCATGAAACGTTCTGTCATCACTTATCAATGACGGAAACTGATAACTAAATTATACTAATACCTTGTATTCTTCCCGAATCTTCTTCATAAACTCTTTCGGTACTCTCAAAAGTTTTACAATGCATCCAATTCCCATATATTTTATATTGATCATAGAAAAGGAAAATCCCAGAAACGGCTCTATCCTTTAAAATGGTTTTTTGCCTATCTGATCAAGATAAGCAGGTCATCACTATTGGGAGTAGTGGTGGCTTTTTTTCTTGAAAATTGTGTAACACAACCACAAGGGCACAAATTCAAACAACATTTATTTACCTTTGAAGTTTCCCAAAGACCACCAGTCTCTGTTCCGCGAAACTGCTGCAGGTAGACAATAACAATTCCTTATCCCCAAACTCTACTTCCCCTGCTCTATCATCCTCCAATTCATAACAACTGTCATTCACTTTCACATTCCTGCATTCCTGAACTTTGAACTTCCATTCCCTATTTCCCGGCAAATAGATTGTTATGATCTGATTCTCCTGAAAAACATTTTCGTTCTGGTACTTCTTTAAGGAACCGAACATACTACCATTTTTCATATTATGACCGTACAGAATAATCTTTGAATCCGAAAAATCTGCTTTATTCCGATAATCAAGGAAGATGCTGCCCTCCACATTCGCTTCGCCCCGAAACGTATAATGCAAATAATGTTCATTGTCCTCTCCCTGCACTACCGGATAATCAATCCCCAGCCCCTCAATCCTAATCCATGCTACAATATCGGGATTGATTTTCTGTAGTTCCTCGAAATCTATCGTTGTTGCCGCATCCGAGTTTTCGTCGCCATCATCCTCCGACGTTTCATTTACATATTCCTTCAACTCTTCATATTCCGTCACTCCCTCCTGATACATCAGCCAGATTCCTATCAGTTTATGGCCAGCAATTCCAAGTGCTATGATGCAAACCACCAATATCAATATTTCTTTAAAATGTCGCATAATCTATCCTCCTAACGAAAAAAAGGCAGGACCATTGCACCAACGCAACAGCCCCGCCTGCCTATATCAATCCTTCAATTTCTTATTTTTATAACCCCTGAATATTATCATCCGGTTTCTTTTGCACATGCAACCGAAGATTACAACAGTCCTCTTTATTTGGATTTACATACTCCCGCCAGTACAGATAATGCTCCGTAACGTCCTCGCATACAGTAATTTCCGGTATCTGTATTTTCTTCAAGATTCTTAGTTTTTCCTCCAGCGGAAGATGCTGGTATCCACCCTGCCGGAACGTATAACGTTCAAAATCCACGCCCTGAAGCCACCGCTTGATCCATGCGTTGACCCGAAGGAACTCCACGACTCCCTTCTCTACCTCAACCGTATTTAACCGTTCAAAGTCCATGAACTCTTCAATAATCGGACTCAGGCGGATTGCGGTGTCAAAGCCGGACTCCTGCAGTCTTTGTATGGCAACGATCCGCTTAGACGGAACACTCGCCTGCTCATAAGTCAATGCCCGCTTATCATCCAATGTTGTAACTGTAACCTGAATATGAGCAAGGCTTCTGTCCATAAGATTTAAGTATTCCGGTTCTGCAACCAGATGTGATTTTGTAACAATCAGATAACCGATTCCCCTATGGTTGAGTTCCTGTATGGTCTGATATGTCACACGATGCTCCAGCTCCATCGGCTGAAAGCAGTCTGTCATTCCTCCGAGCCGGACAACCGCTCCTGGGGACAGTTTCTGTATTTTTCTCCTGATTTTATGAATATCTGCAATTCTGGGGGTGGCCGGATCCCACAGTCCCCGGAAAGATAACAGAGACCGTGCATAGCAATAGGAACAATTGTGCTGACAGCCACACCCATAGGTATCAAGCCGGATATTATATCTGCACTTTTCCCCTTCATTACCGGCCACTTCTTTATAAAAACTCTTATATTCGCTTAGGCATCCCTCCTTTTAAGTTGCGGAGTGCAGTACCGCCCTGCAATCTTCTGGTAAAGCATCCAGATGTGTTCTTTTACACTACTCCGCGCTGTAAACAGGAAAAGAGACAGGTATGCCCTGCCTCTCCTGTTATTTATCTGTTATTTATCTGCTATTTATTTTCTTTTTCTTCTCATGCGTACAATCACAACAACAATACCCGCCAGAGCAACCAACGCAACCACAATCGGAATCCAGATATTCGTTGTATCTCCGGTTTTCGGTGCTGTAGGTGCCGGGGTACCCGGCTTTCTGGTGTTCTGGATTTCCTTTGTGACTTCAATCACGCTGGTCTTATCATCTTTATAGCTGAATACAACTTCGTATTCTTCAGAATTAGACTCATATCCCTCCAAAGGCTTTGTCTCTACCAGCGTATATACGATTGGCTCTACATACTTTCCATCCTCATATACCGCAATCGGCAGAGTTTCACTTTTGGCGATACCATCATTTCCAGTCACCATTGTTCCTACAACCTTACCGGTTACCTTATTACGGATTTCGAATTCTACGCCGGCAAGCACCACGCCATTTTCAGAATCCGTTTTCTTGACGATCAACTGTCCAACCGGACGCTCATCCTCCATCTTGACTTTCTGAATTTCACCTGTTTCCTCTACTGTAAACGATACATCTGAAACCACAAGATAACCATTCGGGGCAGCTTCCTCGTGAAGTACATAATCGCCTACCGGAAGTTTTTCAATCAGATGAGGCTCTTTCCCGGAAACCCATTCTTCCACTACATTTCCGTCCTTGTCAAGTACCCGCAGTGTTGCGCCTTCCACTTCTGCTTCATCTGTGATATCTGTTTTACTAATCTCTACTTTCGTATGGTCATCTTTCATGGATACCTGCTGCACATCTCCGGTCAGTTCTACCGTAAACGGAACGTCCTCAGCTCTCACATATCCGTTTTGTGTTGGCGCCTCCTCTTCATGAAGCACGTAATTTCCCGGTGCAAGGACATAGACTGTATGCGGGTCTTTCGTAGAAATCCATTCCTCTACCACATCCCCGTCTTCCGTAAGAATCTGCATCTTCGCGCCTTCTACCTCTTCGCCTCCAGTAATATCCGTTTTGGAAATCTCCACGATTGTCGGCTGGTTTTCAATCTCTGCCTCCAGAGTGATTGTTTCCAGCTCCGGATCGGTATAGGATGCATCAAAAGAATAGGTCTCATCATTTGCAAGGTAACCCGGCGCCGGTTCCAGTTCTTTCACATAGAACTTGCCATGTGGAAGATCCACATTAAAGGTAATTATTCCTTTTGCATCTGATTTTGTCTCAGCAATCAGCGCATCCTTTGGAACAGCCACTTCACCATTCACATTTAAAATGTCCTCTTCTGCATACAGTGCAAATACTGCGCCTTCTACCGGCTTTTTCAGCCCTTTTGCAATCTTCAGGATCTCCAGTTCTACTTTCTGCCGCTCATTCTTCCATTCCATACTTACAAAATCAACTGCCACTTCCTGCCCTTTATACTGGATTTCAAATTCACGTACTTCCGTATCCAGGACACAGCCTGCTGCCGGCTTTGTTTCTTTGACATAGTAGTTTCCTATTGGAAGATTGTTAAGGACCACTGTTCCGTCTTCCCCGGTTACCAGTTCAGATACCAGCGCATCCTTTTCATACCGTACTACCCGGTTGCCGTTTTCATCTGTCTGTCCGTCCGGTGTGTAGATTGTCTCTTTTGCATAAACAGCGAACTCTGCACCTGCTGCCGGTCCTTCCTCATACTGGAAGGTATAACCGCTGCTTGTTTCCAGAAGTTCCTCCTGCCCGAAGATCTCTCCTACTTTATTAACGATTCCTGCAAATCCGTTTTTCACTTTTGCAAGCAGTGCATCTTCCACCTTTTCCGCACCTGTAAGGAACTCTCCCTGCTTCTTTATGGTCAGGCTTCCAACTGCGGAATCGTTCTGCTGCAGCACTACAACAACATACTTCCCGGTGTCCTCTTCTACTTCATAAGCAGTATTGGAATCTACCGTAATCGTAATGACTTCCCTTGCAGCCTCCTGATACGCTCCGCCGCTTACTACCTGATTCAGCGGAATGTTTTCCCCATCACGAATCAGAGCATTTTCAAATCCCGGCGCTACATACAGATCCGGCGCCTCAATTTCTTCAATCCGGTATGTACCCATCTTCAACTGCTCCGGTGTCTGGAGATAGCCTTCCTCATTGGTTTCAAAGACATCAATCGTCTTGATTTCCGGATACCGTACTTTCATGGAAACATATTCCTCATTTTCCACATCGTAAATCTTATATTTTGCACTGTTATTTAAGACTGGAAGATGTGTCTGCGCGTCCTCTTTGATGATCTTAAAGTAAAAGAGAATCGGACGGTCATCAAAAATCCGCCACGGCTGCGGTTCCCGGCTGTCTTCCTGAATCGTCACAAGGAACGGGCGGATCGTCTGCAGACTCTCCGGTGTGGTGGATTCAAACACCACATAAGTTCCATAAGGAAGCTCCGGCGAGCAGAGATAACCCTTTTCATCCGTAAACAGTTCGTCTACAAAAATTTCCTTCCCATTTTCGTAGTAAGAAGCTGTCTGGTCTTCACTATAATCATAACTGATAAAGTCCTCCGGGGTAAAACTGCTGCCATTGGAAGGTGTCAGAGTACCATCCTTTACACCTGATAACTGACTGATACGGAAAATCTTAAAGCCAGCCCCCTCTACCAGATCTGTTTCTGTCTGTTCGCCATCCTCGCTAATCTTAATCAGTTCAAATGCCTGCTTGATTACAGTTTCTTTTACGGTCACATATCTATGGACAATCTCAACTTCCTGCCCTTCATATGCTACTTCCACCGGATATGCGGTTTCATCCAGAAGATAACCTTCTCCCGGGCTGATCTCTTTTACATAGTAATTTCCTAAATAAAGATTGGCAAAATCTATTTTTCCGTCTTTTATCGTTCCTTGTGCAACCAACTCATCCTTTTTGTGTACCAAGCCGGACTTTCCATTAGGATAATTGATATCTTCTGCCGCATACAATCCATACACTGCTCCATCCAGACTGGCATCTCCCTGACTGATGAACTTCTGGGAATCCACGTCAATCTTGGAAATATGGATTTCTCCCCGCACTTCCTTATTGCTGAACGTGTGTGAAAACGTATAAGTATACGTTGTGTCATCCTGATATTCATAAGAAAATTCATATTTCTCAGAACTCATATAATATAGGGTCGGAGCCTGTATTTCTTCCACGTAATACTGGAAGCCAATCGGGATATCTGCCTGAAATTGCGCGTTTCCATCATGATCAGAAGTAGCCTTCTCAATCAGTGTACCTTCCTTTACCAGAACAGTACCATCCAGTCCGGTAATGTCTTCCCCAGCATACAACCCAAAGACAGCTCCCTGCAGTGTTGCATCATCATTTTCCGATTTCTTAACCACCTTTATCTGCACTTCCGGTCGGGCATTTTTATAAGAAGCCTTCCCCTCTGCAAGTTCCACCGTCTGTCCGGCATAAGAAAGTGTGACTGTCTGTGTACGTGCCTCTTCTGTTTTTCCAATTGTCAATGTTTCCGGAGCCTTCTGCTCCACTACTTTATATTTTCCCAAATACAGTTCGTCAGAGAGTGCGCTTCCATCCTTTCCTGTTTTTAACTCCTGCACCAATTCTCCTGCGTTATAGATTTTTGTCTGCTTATCCTGGCTGACGATGTCCCCTGCCGCATAAATCTTATATTCGGCATCGGAAAATGCAGTATCCGTATAGGTAAAGCCAATATTTCCAGCTTCCCCGGATACTCCGGTCAGGGCTTCTCCACTTTTAGTAATCAGTATTTTTCCTTTCTGCTCCTCATTCGTCACACTGACCGTAGTAGTGGTTCCTGCTACCAGCTTTACATTAAAAGAAGCCGTATTAAGTTTATAACCGGTTGGAACAGAGATTTCCTTCAGATATACGGTGTCCTGTGTCTTGATAATTTCAACCGAAGAAATACCTGACGCATCTGTTTCCGGCATTTCTGTAAGAAGCTGCGTGCAGGCAGCATCACTATAAATACCAAATACCGCGCCGGCAAGGTTCACGTTTGTTTCGGAATCAGCCTTGATGACTTTTACAGTTGCAATATCCATCCATTTGACGGAAAAGCTGACCGAAGAATTCGATTCCTCATAAAAATCGCCGTATCCGATATCCTGAGTTCCACTTCCGGTACTGACTACCAGTGTTTTCCACTGTGTTCCCATTTGTCCTGCCAGTGTTCCGCTCTTCCATGTTCCGGTTACCGTTTTCGGTGCACTGAAATAGAATGTAGTTCCGCCGTAAATCTTAACCGTTCCCCCGGTCTGGGTGTCCCCGCCCGACTTATGATAGGTCACATTTTCCGGCAGAGTAAGAGTTACGTAATTCCTGTAATCTCCTGTCAATTTGATATTTGCTGTACGCTGTACATTTCCCTCCAGATACGCTTTTTCACTGGTACTGGATAAGGAGATCGCAGCCGTTGGCGGTGCGTCCTGACTGAACAGGTAATTGATATATTCCCGGACTCCATATTTCTGAATCCCCGATTCATAGCATCCTGTAAACGCAACCGCCTCTCCTGCATAGGCATAGGATGCCGCAAGGTGGGTAAGGATATAGCGGACAGATGTATCGTACTGACTCAGATAACTGCCTGTCAAATCTCCCGGCCCGCCATATCCATAATAAAGAACCTTTTGTAAGTTCAGATTGGACTCGTAGATATTGGCTATATAATCTGCCGTTGGCGGCGAGGACTGATTCGACTGAAGGCAATATGCCACTTTGCCATTTACGGAAAACAGGCAGGTAAGATAGCTCCCCAGATCGCTCGGATAATATAAGGTTTCTCCCTTATTCAAGGAAACATTCTCTTGTGCTGCCCTTGCAGAAGCCGCTTTCGTTGGAACGACGGCTAAAAACACGCCTTCTTCCATCATTTCCTCTATCACTTCTTCGGCCTCGGGGTCAGCCTCCCCATCATCACTATCCTCTGATGATTCTGATTTTCCACTGTTTCCGGATGTTTCTGCCTCCCTTGGCTTTACCGTAATTTTTCTTACGATCTCGTATGTGTCCCCTTTTACCGGAGTAACCGTATAGGTACACAAGTAAGTATCTGCCGAATTACAGTCAAATGTTTTTCCACTCTCGCTGACTGCACTTTTCAGTGTGATTTTTTCTCCGTCCTGGAGTGTGATTCCTGTAAAATCCTCTTCGACTTCAAATGTCTCTCCCTGGACGATGGTAATATCCTCCGCGACTGCCTTGGCCTCCGTACTCTGCGTTTTCTCGGATGTGTTCTGCGTTTCTGCATTTTCCACTGTCTGGCTTGATGTCCCAGTTCCACTCTCAGAAGCCGCAAACGCAGTACTCGCTCCCGAAATGAGTGTGGAACAACACAAAACGAGGGCCATCGCCCCCGCAATCCATCTTCTTTTTCGATTTTTTCCCAAATATTCTATCTCCTTTCTTGATTCGCCTGCCACTTAGTTACTTTACTGTCTGGTCTGTCACGTATCTTCACGCTCATCTCTCCTTTCCTCTGGTCTTATTCTTGTCCAGACCATACAAAAAAGAAGCTGCCGCTACAGCTTCCCTTTTGTATAGTCTGAATCATGTAAAGTTGGATATAAAAAATCCCTCTGTCCAGCGTATCCATATCACTGTCCAAAGGGATTCCCTTTTTTATTCTGTTTCAATTTTAGAAATTGCTCGGTGTATACCGTACTGTAACGATACGCACTTCCTTCTTTTTCTTCATCAAACGGTAGATAATACAATAATTTTTGACAAATAACTGACGGTAATTTCCATTTGCATAAGCACCCGTGCGGCGAATCGCGCCGCGTTCTGGAAACTGCTCAAGGCTGAAAATCGCTTCTTCCAGTTCATCAATCATATTCAAAGCTGTGCCGGGTTCTAAAAGCGTTTCGGCAATATAAGTATAAATATTGTCCAAGTCCCGGTAAGCGCGTGTATAAAGCTTAACATCATATTTATCCAAAATGTTTCCTCCGTAAAGAGAAAAGCGCTTCCCTTGCATCCAGTAAAACGCCGTCAGCGGCGTATTCCTGTTCAGCTTCACTGATTGCTGCGTCTGTCCTCGCTGTTTCTATCATTTCCTCGTATGCTTCAATACTCATAACTACTAAATCGCCGTAGCCGTTCTTTGTAATAAAAAGTGGCTCACGCCTTGCATGGCAAAGTTCAGAAATTTCGGTAGTATTTCTAAGGTCTGTAATCGGTCTAATCTGTGGCATGTTATGCGCCTCCTTTCTTGTGCATTATTATAACAGAATTATGTACAAAACACAAGGCGATTATACAAAATACTGCCATATCAAACATCTCTTTTCTTTCCCGGCCAGTTACGAAAAATCCATACCTGCCTTTACCTGCCGAAAAGAAATACTATATTCTGCCATCTCCATTTATTCTGGATATAAATTTTGCTTCTGGTTTCGGTCAGAATTTTCTCCTTATCTGGCTTCAATGGTATCTTATCCGGAAATCAGTACTCCTTCCTCTTTAATATTTTTATAAAAAGGCAGTGTATCCGCCCAATACATATAATGGTCCTCATTCTTCACGATTGGGGAAATATCCACACCCGTTTCCATTTCAACATCAAATGCAAGATCAAAGATTTCATTTTCAATCACTTTTATTTCTGATTCTGACATCTTTGCCAAAATGAGAATATCTACATCGGAATTACTCTGATAATCCCCTCTCGCATAAGAACCATAAAGAATCATTTTGGAAAACTGATCTCCTAACATCATCTTTATTTGTGACAAAAAGTCATGTATAGCATTATTTACAGTATCCGGCATCTCGTTTCCTCCAAAGATTCTAGCTGTCCGGCATCTGCAATTAACACCTTACAGCGTCTCTTGCAGCACGCAATTCCATATTTTAGGATATGCCTTATACCCTCTTCCTGAAGTTCTTCCTCATGTCGCCTGCTTTCAATCTGCTCCAAAGCTTCCTTGCAGGCTTCTTCCAGTCTGCCGTCTTCTACACATTTTACTCCAATCACGATACCGATTTCTTCATCATCACTTCTCACAAGAATATTGCTGTATCCGTCTTCGGATTCTTCCTCAGAGAAGATTCCCCAAATATCCCAATAACGCAAAAGTCCCAGCAGGATGCTATGATAGAAGTTCTCCTTCAGCGGCTTTTCTGCAAACGTATTTTTGACACTGATCGTCTTTCTCATATATTCTGAAAACCTTTTCTCCACTTCGTCTGCATCCCCATTTTTCAGAGCGTTGCAAAAAGAATCCACAATATCTCCATTTTTCGGAATACTTTCCTTAAAAGTTTCCCTAATTTGCCTTGTAAAGATATCCCTGACCGCCAGATTTGGAATTGCCAAACGATACCGTCTGCCCTCCGGTCTTCCCCTCTGTGTAAGGTAACCTATAAGAAAGAGAACGCTCCATATCTGATTATTGGAACTGTATATCTCTTCACAAGTTAAATCCTGACGAAGTTCTTTTTCAATTATCTCTCCTGCAACTAACCGTTCAATCTCATGCTGGATCGTGCTTTTGCTTGATTCCCGGATAAGCCGTCTTACAGTATCATTACCAATAGTACTAACTCCATAGTTCTGCGGCTGAGCATCACAATCTACCCGAAGAGCATCACAATAGTCAATCACATCACATGGGCAATACATCTCTGTATTCCCAAACTGATAGCCGCCATACCACTCCCTTACGCTTTCATACCTCTGCGACAGATTATAGTATTCTAATAGTTTCCTCACTTCCTGATCCGTAAATCCAAAATATCTGCCAAGCTCCATATCCAAACCAGAAAAAACTCTCAGATTATTCAGACCAGTAAAAATGCTCTTATTGGAAATAGGCATGCACCCGGTCAGCACTGAAAATTCCAGACTATCATTTGTCTTTAACGCCTGTCCCAGAAGATTATGAATCAATGTTGCCATCTGCTCATAATATCCTTTTTCAAATGCTTTTTCTAACGGCACATCATACTCATCAAGCAAAAGAATCACTTTTCGGCCATGATGCTTTTCGAGGAGAATCGTCAGGAGTTTTAGGCTGTTATACAAGACTGCTTCGCTCATATCCGGTCTCAGTAATGCAGTATACTTTTCCTGTTCATAAGCCGTAAGACGTTCGCTATCTAAAAGATACTGGAATTTCCTTGCCACTTCATTTACAGTTGCGACTGCTATATCACGCGCCACCTCATAAGTTCGGGCATTAATGTTTCTCATGGATATCGAAATTACTGGAAACTTTCCCATATATTCTTCACATAGAGAAACTTCTTTTGCAATTTCTGTTTCCTTAAAGACTTCCTTGTTACCATCTAATCCGAAAAAAGTCTTCAACATGCTCATGTTTAAAGTCCTGCCAAATCTCCTTGGGCGAATAATAAGATTTGCCTTCGCCCAATGAGTAAGCAGTTCTTTAATCAAACCCGTCTTATCTACATAATAAAAGCCTTCCATGCGAATTTCTTCAAAGTTCTCAATCCCCATCGGAAATTTCATTTTACTGGATTCCACTTAACACTCCTTCTCTTTTCTCAAATTTCTGAAATTCATCTCATCAATCTGTTCTCATCTTCTCCAAATGCATTTCTTCTGAATACTAATTATAACAGAAATCACATACAAAACCTACTACTTCTTTTCAGCAGACGTTCTCTGTTTATGTATATCAATTTATCCATATAACAATTCTTCCATGGTATCTGCTATTTGTACAATTGTAACATAGGTTACCGTATTGGTAGGAAACTGATTCTCCTTGCAAAAATCAGCAAACAGTTCGCTTAGTTCCTGCTCATCATACGCATTTATATCCATCTGCGTTTCATCTTCCATTTTTCTGTGGTCCAAAAAACCGATGTCAACACTCATAGCCCTGCCCGGTTTTGAATCGCATTCTATCTGCCATCCGTGTTTCTTTATAAATTCTTTGATTGTCATAGTTCTTTATCTTTCCTCTCTGAGTATTTGATCACATCTGATAAAGCGGGCATTGCCCGCTTTATCAGCATTTCATCTAAACATTCTATCTTTACAGAGATTACCGTCCCTGGTATGGATCGCGCTTAGAAGCCGGCAGACTCTCATAACAGTCCGGTTTTTCTTTACAAATCTTGATTGGATACTTTAATGCTGCATTTTTCTCATTTCCTAAAGCAATATCAATTCCGATATTTCGTTTCCAGTCATCTCCATAAAGTTCTTCCATCTCATTGTCTGATTTACCGCTGATGAAATCCCTCAGTCTCCTGCACTGGAACTGGTATCTTTTCATTGCAGCCTGATAATAGATATCATCCTGTTCAGGGTTAGATGCTCTTAACGGTTTCTCTATATTATCCTCTGAAATGTAGGCTCTGTTCCATTCTGCCACCAGTTCATAAATATCATACACGCCAAACATTCCATAACATCCATAGCTGCCTTCATAAATGACAGAACCATCCGGACAAGGTACATAAGCCTTTCCATAAAGTTTTAAAGCGCTTCTGTTTTTCTGATCCGCGTATTTCCAACTAAATTGTCCCATATATTCCACCTTGTGATCCTTTCCGCCCGGCTTTTAGCTCAGGACTTACAGATTCTCGCTTATTTTAATTTCTTCCTCTGAAAAGATTTCTCCACAATACAAAGCCCATTCTATTTTTTTGTTAAAACAATTCTGCTCCGTAACAGCAATAATCTTTTCTTTAGGTATGGTAAATGCCTCATTTCCTGCTGCCGTTTTTATTGTTATTTCGCTGTCTTCAATATGCTCAATCCTCGCATGACACCATTTTCTCACGTTCTCGTCTTCATAGTTAATGAACATAATGTCCATTTCATGTACCACTACTCCACATACTTCTGTAACTTTAGTGTTCTTTTTAGTTATCATTGTAATTTTCCCTCCGTGTTGTTATTTCTTAAAATCTTAACATTCAGTTATACCTGATTTCCCATTTCCGGCACAAAGGGTACGGAATGTCTGCTTCTGGACAAAAGCCTTCCCAATCAAAGAACTATATCTTTTTGCCTCGACAACACTATTCTCTGATTTCATGCCGCCTCTCTTATCTCTTCATAAACGACCTGCTCCTTTCTGGTTTTCCAGTCATCAATTCCTTTATAGTTTTCCAGCCAGTACCCGTCTTCTCCAAGATCCCATGTCACACGTCGGCAGTTCAATTCCAGTTCCTCACAGATTTCGTAGAGTTTCAGGCAGCCCTTCCTGATGTTATCACGTTTAACCCGTTTTTTCGGACATTCTTCTATTTCCTGCCCGTCTTTCAGATACTCGCATTCACAACATGAGCTGTCATAATCTTTACGGCATTCCAGTGGCATCCGTTTATCCATATCATAACACTCGAAAACCTCTTTCAGCCCTCTTTCTTTTAGAAATGCCAATGCCTGCTTCAGTTCCTTATAATTGGCAACCCCCGGATTTCCAAGATAAGTGTCCCCTGAACGCTGGTAAGCAATCTCTCCTTTTAAGATTCCTTCCGTAACCCGGATGATTGACACATCTGGATTCCCGGAAATTCCTACCGGGCTTCCGCTGGAACAACCCTTTTCCATATTAGTGCTGGTAAGCCATACATATTTCTGCTTTTTGTATGGATGGTCCAGCCGTATCTGAAAGGCCACCAACAAACCTTTCTCCGACCACACCGGACACAGATACCCTCTGTTCTTCCAATAAAATGCGATTTCCCAGTCACCTTCCCGGTTGATGAAAAAACCGGGGACTCCTTCCAGACGGAATCCCTGTTTGATCAGCTTTCTTGCAATGGCTTTGGATTCTGACTCATCCGTACTTTTATACCCTTTCTCCTCCATACGGCAGATTTCTGTTTCCGATAACCCCCTCCTTCTGAGGTCATCTTTATGCCGTTCCCTTAATCTCAGCATTTTTATCAAAGCGAGATAAACTTCATGACGGTTGGTATAATCTACGGGTTTTGCTGCCTCTTCCTTTTTCTTCCGAATCCTGCGTTCCTGCTCCTGCTGCCGCTGCCGGCTTATTTTTCCGCCAGCCCTTATCTGTTTCTCAATCTGCCAGTACGCCTTTTTATAACGTTTTTCTCCCTGAATCCCAGCAAGGTCTGCATAAAGCGTAAGCATATTTCCACCGGCCCCGCATTCATAGCAGTGGAACACATTCATGATTTCCCCATCCCGCATGACACAAAAATTGCATTTTCCCCGGGCATCTCCACAGAACGGGCACTCAACGTTAAACATATCCTCGGTTCCGCCCTCCAGTCTTTGGATGGAGAGTAAATCTGCAACGTCCGAAATAGTAAATGGTATCTGATACATCATTCGCTGCCCTTCTTTCTTTTTCTATCCTGCCTATAGAAAAACATGGCCCCGTAACCAGAACCATGTTTTTCAAATAACTTCTTTATGCAGCGCGCTTTTCTTTCCCCTGTCCGTTAATCAGGAGCTTCGCTGCTTCCTTTATCGCCTTGTTGCCTCCCTGGTAGCGCTGAGCAATCCATCTTACACTTTCTCTTCCCTTTGGGGAATTCAACATCTCGCCCAGTGTCTTTCCACTGTAAAGCCCAAAATCGCACTTGACATTCCGTGCCCTGTCTATTTCTGTCTCCTCCTCTGTTTCTGCATCTTCAATATCCTGCCGGAGATTCTGCATAAATTCTCCATCATCCTCTTTGTCCTCTGCCTCATCTTCAAAGAATGGGACATCCTCAGAATCTGCACTCTGGAATCCATCTGTAAACTGCCCTGTCCCCGCTTCGGAAGGTTCAGATTCCTCTCCTGCTTCTAATTCCGGGTTAAACAGTTCCTCATCCATCTCTGCGTTCTCATTTTTCAGATTTTCGAGTTCCAGCTTTACCTGTGTTCCATGTTCCTTTTTCGGATTACCTGCAACATTTGAATCTCCTGTTGCGGATTCTGCTGTCTGTTCTTTCTTCCCCTTCGCTTCGGTCACAGTAGAACTCTGCCCGTGTGCTTCTTTCTGCTCCTGTCTTCTGCCAGACGGTACATTTCCATTCCGGACTTCTGCCTTTACGGATTCTTCCTTATCAGCCGTACCTGCCTGTGTTCTTGCAACATTCTGCTGTTTCTTATCGCTGCTTTCCGCTCTTGCAACAGTATCGGAAGAAACCTTTTTACTGCCGGATTTTTCTACTGCTCTTTCCTCCGGTCTCTGTTCATCCCGCGGATAATGATTCATCATATCTGGATCTTCAAAACCCCCCTGCTTGATACTGAACCGATTCAGAAGATAATATTTCAGTCCGTAAGTCCATGCAGTACCTTTTGCTTTTTCTGGAACCTCATGTGTTCCGATCACATGGATACGTGCATATTTCCGCTCATCCGGAAAATCTGCGTTAATCCAGCAAAGTTCCAGATCAGCCTCATACCTCCAGAGGCCATTATCTTCTTTCAAAAATACCGGGTTCCCGTTGGCATCCTTCTGAGAGGAACTCTCTCCTACGATTTCAAAATCCACACCGTATTTATTTAAAGCCGGCGTCAGAAGTTCATAGATATCGTCAATCTTTACAAAATCATAATCCACTTCCTCACTGTACCGTTTCTTGATAAGTTCCGGTACCTTCTTGCGGATTTTAATCATTTTCTGATTCAGATTTAAGTAATTGTATTTTTTCATTGATTCGTGTCCTCCTGTTCTTTTTATTTCTTCTGGATTTCCCTCATCTCGTCCCGGATACAGCCGCAAACGATTCTTTCCTGGGAAATTCTCGGAAGTTCCTTTTTCATCCACCGCTCTGCAAAAGACCGCACAACACATTCTTTATGGTTCAGATAAAGCAGGTAGGCTTCATCCGTAAACTGCCCCGTCCGGCTTCCAAACACAAACTGCGGCTCATATACAACATCTTCTGCTGTCTTTCCCTGAGAACAAAACTTTTTCGCCGCATCTTGAATCTGTACCCGTTCGATCACGGGGAGAAGCTGTCTGGTCGTATATTTGGTATCTGCCAGCAGAGAGTGCCAGTCTGTCCGGATTTTTTCTGCACCATATTTCTGGATCTCGCGCCGTGCTTCTGCCTGAATATCCTGCTTATCCGGGAAAAACATATCATGGGGGATTCCTGCCGCATCCCGCAGTTCCCTGCCTACATCATAAAGAGCATATCCACAGGGATTAAAAATCCCGCAGAACACCAGCCCTCCGGATGTCCCATATCTGTTTTCTCTCTGTTTTCCTGTAGAATATAATAAAAGACACTTTTCCGCTCTCGCCTTTACCAAGCCATATCCTTCCAGTTGCAGCATCTGGTCTTCCTCCCCGAGCAGCCACCGGAATAAAATTTCCGTTCTTTCTCCAGCCTCCACCCATGCGGGAAGCGGTTCCGGGAAATGATAAACCATACCCTTCCGCTCCTTAAATATAAGGAAGCTGATGCATTTCTAACAGGATATTGGCATTCTGTATAAACAACGAATTCTTTTTCTCCCGCTGCATCCATTCCATAAAAAACCGCGTCAGGTTCTGCTGCAGTGTGCGGTGCGTCCGGAGTGCATAATCAATAAATCCCTGATACGCATTCTCGCTGTCTGCCACAAGATAATCTGCCATAACACGTTCCACTTGATGCTCCTCATACGAACCCGTTTCCATCTCCGGTTCTTCCTTTTGGGGAATCACATGAAGCACTGGCTCTTCTTTTATATGACTGCACAATTCACACGCCAGAAGAACAGAAGCTTCGTTGCGCAAATCATAATAACTGATTGCCTCAAGCCCTTTCAGCCATGCATAAACCAGATAAGTAAAATTCTCCTGCACTTCCGTCTGCTCCATAGACATCGCTTCCATGAACGCTGTATGGTCTGAACAAAAGCTGTTCAGATACCCGTCAACCAGAAATTTTGCAACCTGTTCTCCCTTAAAATTCTTCACTTGATAACCCATCTGTTTCCTCCTTAGTCAACAAAAAAAGACCGGCAGTTCCAGTCCTTTACACGTTTCGTCAATACTTGATTTCTCCCGGTATATCATAGTCAAGCCATCGTTTTGAAATGCATCTGGAAATTTTCTCTTCCAGCTTCAACAGTTTCCTTCCGCTTTCCCCTTTCTTCTGGGCGAGATAAAGAATCTCGCAGATTCCGCAATAAACCTCGTAAGCGCTGCATGGCTGATCACCAAACGCCGCTTTGAAACTCTCTACGGTTTCCGCAATCTGCTTTTTTCCAAAGCCTTCCTTATTCATCACTCCCGCCATCGCATTAGCCGGATAATTGATTTGAATATCACACAGCCGGGTAACTTTTTTCAGTACCTCTTTGTAATACTCAAAAACAGATTCCATATTTGTTGTGAAATCTTCAATCCCCTTGCAGTTTTTGTTGTTCTTATGCATTACCTTCAGGTCTTCTCCCAGTATAATGGTATGTCCTCCTTCTATCAGGGAGTAAAAGATATTTGCACCGGACGCGCCCACATCGGAAGTGGTAATCCGGATTGCTGCCCGCAGTTTTGCATCCGCTTTTTTCCCATACTGGGTCAAAAGTTCCTGATACGCTTTCGTCAGTTTCTCATCCCCCACTTCCCATACGGCTGTTGTACTATAATGGTCTGCAAAGCCTTTCTGAAATTTCACATCCTGAAAATCTCCATTGACGTATGCAGAAGAAACCATAAAGACTTCCGGCATGGACATGATCGCATAATCGGAATCATCTCCCGATAGGACTGCCCGGACCTTTCCTTCAAAATACCGGATCAGGGCTTTCCCTTTTGCCACTTTAAGGCATTCATTCAGGATATCCGCAAGCGCTTTCTTTTTAATATCAGAAAGGGCGCTTCCGCCAATCCTCGCCCGTCCCAGCAGAGATGTGATTGCCGTGCTTCCCAACTGATATACGTTTCCATCTGCCTTCAAAAGCAGTCCGGTATGTTCAGCCGTATCACACAGTACCTTTTCCGTATCTTCTCCTTCTATGGGAGTACAGATGCTATTGTTTCCCTGCACTGTCAGGACTTCCATTTCCGTACTGGGGATCCGGAACCATTTCGCCCGTTCATCTACCTCTGACAAATATTCGTGGAATTCCAGTTCCTCATTAAACTCTTTTGAAAATTCATCTTTATAGTACATAACCCCTCCTTTCTAAGCCATACGCTTAAGACAAAGGGCTGACAGTTACCATGACAGATCTGATTTTTCCATCTTCTAAGCAAAATGCATAACCTTCCTCACCCATTTCCATGATTGTTTTGATATCTAACCTGTTTGCATTTTCCCATACTACACTAACCTGCATATTGTTCCTCCTTATTTTCGCTCCTGCCATATAGTGCATCATCTGTTACAACTTGTCTGTTTCCTGTATTCCTTATCCGGAATGCTTAATAAGTTGTTTCATTCGTATTCCTCCTCGTATAATAAGTTTATAGACCTCATTCAAAGAGGCTATAGACTTATTTTTTATGATGCAGGTATTGGATGAATTGTTGGACATCCTATTTA
>SFGF01000068.1 GCA_004556655.1 Lachnospiraceae bacterium
CATTTCCATATTATCACTGTATAAATCTAGGACACTCGCATTACGTGTCAGTTTATACGAATTACTAAAAAAGATGACCAACAAAATCGTCAGGCATAGCACACCTAAATAACTGTGCTTTTCTCTTTTTTCTTTTATCAGCTCTGAAACAATATATTCTCTCATTTCTCATCTCCTTAGCCTTGTACCAATTTCTTAAAATAGTCTTCTAAATTTTCCTCTTCTACAGTAATTTCCATTATGCCTATCCCATGGTTTGCTAATTCTTTGGAAAATTCTTTCCTATCTAACTGAAGATCATAAATATATATATACTTTTTATCTATCACTTCATAATTTTCAATGTGAAACACCTTTTCCAATATTCCACATGTGAGTTCATTATTAGTTACCGAGATTTTCAGATGCGTTCTATTGCTTTTCTGAATTTCTTCCATTTTCTTTTCCGCAATCAGCTCACCATCATTTAAAACGCCAATACGATCAGCAATAACAGCCATTTCTGATAACAGATGGCTAGAAACCATAATTGTTGTTTCTTGTTCTTTACTAATTTTTATCAGATATTCTCTGAACTCAGCAATGCCAATAGGATCAAGTCCATTTGTCGGTTCATCCAAAATAATAAATTCTGGTTCATGTATAATTGCATTCGCTAAGCCAAGTCTTTTCTTCATTCCCAAGGAAAATCTCTTATATTTTTTATACCTTTCATTTATTAAGCCCACTTTTATAAGCGCTTCCTCTATTGCATTCTTTTTTGTTACACCTCTTATATTTGCAAATACTTTCAGATTTTCGTATGCCGTTAGTTCAGGATAAAAGCCTTGGAAATCCAAATTTGCCCCTATTCTTGAATAGATTGCAGAATTACTATCAATAGTCTTTCCCCAAAGTCTGATATTACCGCCTGTAATCTCTGTCAATCCAAGAATCGTCTTCATCAGCGTAGTTTTTCCAGCTCCATTTTTTCCTATTAATCCATATATTTCGCCTTCCATAATATGCATATTGACACTTCTAAGCACATCAGACTTTCCATATTTTTTTATAAGATTATTTATCGTTAATACTTCCATACTGTTCCTCCATTTCATAGATATTATCACGCAAACCTTAACACGGTCTTAACCAATGTTTATTATTATATTACTTTTATTTTTTAACACTCTCTAAATATTTGTCCAAATAATATGTTTTGTATATCAAAATTGTGCTTGCATCCAAGCTACCATGAAAAAGGGAAAGACACGGTCTTTTGTGCAATCTCCCTTGCTCTTTTTCTGTCAAATCAAGACTCGCTTAATCGTAGTAAATTCGTGGTATAACATTTTTTTAATTGATGAATAGTCTTTAAATACCGTATTTATGAGGATAATCTAAGTTTCTATATCAAGTTTTATCAAAAATATAGTATAGATTTATAACATTATCAGATGCAAAAAATCTATAAAAAGGGACAAGCCATACGCCCGTCCCGCTCTTTTTACTGTGCTATACACATCCTTTTTCTTCTATTTCTTACGCACTTTTCTGCAATATCTTCTCTTTCTCCAGATAAACCTTCGCTATCCCATATCTGCCTGACTGATTTACAGTTGCCATACCACCCAAGCTGTCTAAATACTGGCTTCCATTTTTGGATGCCGAGATATAGACATAATAGTACGACCATACAAACCTTTCCTCATCTATTTTCTCACGATAGTTGGGACTAAGTACCAGTTTTGCACCTATCATCTCTGCCTTTTGCCTTACCAGATGGATAACATAGGATACCACCGTCCTCAACTCTTCCATAGAAAGCCTGCTGTAATATGGACGCTCCAGGAACAATATCAGTTCTTCTTTCTCCTTTTTCCTTGCTGTTTCTGTTTTCGTCAGATCAGCAAATTCCACTCTTTTTTTATCCGTATTAATCTTATTATGAGAGCCTTTCGTCAATCTGAGAATCGCGCGGAATACAATATCTCCATCCTTTTCCAAAAAAATAACTTTCTTATTGGAATCAAAACAGGACAGCAAGCACTCACTCTGATATCCATTCCGGTAAGAGATACAGGTTTCTGTCGGGATTTCTCCAATCTGCATAACTGGCAGTAACCGGTCTTCCTCCCATACATGATAACGGTCTCTTGACAGATTTAGGTTCTCCATCCATGCCTGTTTTATTTCCGGTGTAATCGGATATGCGATTTCTCTCTCCAGATCATCCTCATGATACTTAAGTTCCATAAATTTTCCCATAAGTTCCGCTGTCAGCAGGCGCCGGATTTCTTCTTTTTTCTTGTTTTCATTCTGGCAAAAAGCAAATAAAATCTCAGAACCGCCTTCATACAAAAACTGAAGAACATTTTCTTTGTGCTTCTCCACAACTTCATCCTCAATCGGTAAGTTGCCCCGAAGCCATTCCCATGCCTTATCTGTCTCCATAAGATGTTCTTTTATCTCATAAAAATCGTGATAATCTTTTAGATTTTCAATATTTCTAAGCAAAAACAAAGCCTGATTTTCATCCGTAAGACCCCGGATAAATGGTTTTATTTCTTCCCAATGCCCCAGCAGATGTACCGCTGTCTGATATCTCAGATGCTTGATATCTCCAAATTCCTCCTGCATCCACATAGAAAGTGCTTTCTGCGATAGCCGTTCTCCCACGCATACCATTTCCTCTTCCTTTATACGGGCGGGAAGACATTTTCTCTTTGCAATCTCCCGGAACACCTTAAGACGGGCATCAATTCCCTCACAAGAAAGCTGATTATAAAGATAAGAATACTGGCCTTCTATAGATACCAGAAGTTTTAATTCCTCAAAAGTATAAGAACTTCTCCCCATATTTTCCTTCTGATAGGAAGACAGCACTCCCAAGCCAAAACACTCCTTCAGATTTTTTTTATTTAATGTATTCAGGTTCAGATACTTCTGATAGACGTCCGGATCCAGCAAAAGGCTATGATAAGGCAGGCAGGTAAAATCCTCATATGATTCCCTTACCAGTGCCAGAAAATGTTTTTTATTTGTAATTACTGCATAAAACATCAATTCCTCATGCCTTGAACTCAAATTTTCCAATGGGATTCCCTGTATCCGTTCCTTATACAATGTACTCACGTAAGAGGTCCTGTCCTGCAGCATCTGCCCGATCTGTTCTTCATCCATATCCGGCAGAATCTGTTCCAGCCTTTTCAAATCATTCCATAATGCTTTGTTCTCTATCCATAAATTCACGAAAGTCGGACGCTCCTTCTCGTCTATGTATTCCGTCACAAGATGAAAACGTCTTCGAAATTCCTTTGGCTTTTCCATCAATTGCATGAAATGTTCCATCTGTATTCTCTGCCAGCTCCATGCAGCGTTCGCAATCTCATTCATCAGCGCCAGTTTCTCCGGTTCCAAAAGCTGTTCCCATACCGTCCGTTCTCCATATATTGACAGAAAAAGATTGGAAGAAAACGCGGGCTCCATCAGTAGGTTTCTCTCCTCTGCTGACAGTTCCTTTATATCCTGTCCCACACTGTTGTGCCAATTTAACAGCCCACTTACAAGTGCAGATTTCTTGTCATTATTCAACACAAGAGAAACATAATATTTCAGATACCAGAACAATACCTGATTCTGGATCACTTCATCCTTCAAGACTTCCTCTATTTTTTCAAAAGAAAAATCAGACAGTTTCTCTTCGCCGGCACCTGTTATCAGAGCCCGTATCCGGGAGGCTTCTACCTCCGGCTGATTCTGATATAGTTTATACAAGTGCGGAATAAATTCTGCATCCTGTACCAGATATCCCAAAATCATTTCCCCTATCTCTTTTACTTTTTTCTGCAGACCGTATGTGTTAATCAGTTTCCCCGCATGGTATAACTGCCTGCCCTCATATTCCTTTATAAAATCCCATGGCAGGCCAGCCTTCTTCGTTTCCTCACATATTTTCAGATGCCATAATATTGTTTTCTTCACTTTGAACCACCTCCATGTGATTTATAATTTCCTTGACCTTTTCCAGTCCAAACGCATATTTTGAGCAAATTTCTCTTAACAAGTCCAGTATCTCAGCCAGATTCTGTTCTGAAAATACCAGCAGCGAATGTTCTGAATACGTAGATTTTAAATATGACGCCACAATGTGATAAGCCATATCCCTATCTCTATAAGAACAATAAGATAAAAAATGATCAAGATTTTTTATATGCCCTTCTTTTCCTCTGGTTCTGGCAACTATTTTTGTAAAATTTTGTTTTAACTTGTGATACTTTTTCATTCTTTCCATCAATTCTTTTTGCTGTTTTGCCAGTGCTAGTTTATTCTGATAGGCTACATATTCCTCTGTTGTCCAGTAAATCTTCCTTAACTGGTCCTGTTCACTCTTTTCCAACTCCACATGTTCCAATATTTCCAATGCAATATCCTTTGCATCTGATCGTGGAAGCCAGATAAAATTATCCTCATCTGCCAGAATCGCTAAAAGGAACCTTACATACTTTTCGGGATTTTGGGAGATCACGTATTCTTCCGCCCACATAAATATCTGTCTATGTGCTTCTGCATCCAAAAAAGGACGAAACACTTCTGTCTCCCCATACCTTATCTCATAATCCCCAAGAGAAAAGCTATCCCTTATCATATTTGCAAGCGGAAAGAGCATGCACTGGTTAGAAATTCCAAATGTGTCAACCAGAAGTTTCATCATTTCAAACGCATTTTCACTGTTGATTCCATCCATATATCTTTTCAGATAAAACGCTATGTTTTTCCATTTCGTCTCTGCCGTTTTTTTATCTTCCCGGTACCCATCCAAAAATTCACGAATAAGCATTATCGGCTCCAGAATGCCAAAGTCTGCTAATTTCCAAAATACGCTTATATATTTATAATCCTGTTCCTGCCAGAAATGCCGACCGTACTCTTTCTTCGTGATTTCCTTATAGCGTTCCAGATACAAGGATAACTGCTGCCTGCTATATTCTCTTTCAGACAAGGTATCGGTAACACATGAATCGAACTCTTCTTCTCCCAGCCATTCAAAAAGAGAATCCCATTTGGCGTCTGTCAGATCAATATGGTGCCATTCCGTCTTTACATGCTTCGCTATTTTAAAAGAATGCAACACCCGGTATATGGCAGTATTGGATACCTCTACAGAAGACCCTGCCGCCTCAAAAATATTTTCCCATCCGTTAATTTTAATGCTGAACTCCCTATAATAATTGCATAAGTTTTTACACAACTGATACACAGGCTGCGGATATTCTTCTTGTCCATGCAGAAACTGTCTACATACATCCACCGCAATCCGCTCCGCTGTTATAGAATCCCGGCTGATGCCGTCAGCAGTTCTTACATTCCATATAAGAGCCATATTTAAAAACTGTATTTCTTCTATAGAATATCCATTCTCTATCAGTTTTTTCTGGAGCACGCCCGTCCCATTCGCATTTGCAAAGGGAAGCCGGATCAGATATTTCAAGGCATCCATATCCTTTTTTCGGTATCCCTTCATCTTCCCCTGAAAATGTTCCGCCAGCCAGATATAGATGTCAGCATTCTCATATACTGCAATCTCACGTTTCTTTCCCAGTCGTTCATTCAACTTACCCTTTACCATTTCCCACAGCTTTTTATCCTCCGGCAAAACAGAAATAGCAAACAGGATTTCTTCCAGCTTCTCATATGGATAAGCAAGAAGCTTCTCGTAAAATACTTTTCTTGTTTTCTCATCCAGCAGATAGCGTATTCCCCAAATATACAGGGTATTCTCCTCAAAATATCCTTCTAGTTTTTTCCGGAACACTCCCATCTGCGTTCCAATAAACATTTCTTTTTCCTGCAGACGTCTTGTCATACCAAGGGCTAGCCCCAATGCACGAATCTGCGGTCCGACCACCTCTGTCTTTTCTGCCAGCCGTTCCAGTACTTCTCCTGGATACCGGAATCCGTAACTGTCTTCCAGCGTTTTTTCCCAACATTCTGAAAACATTGCGTATTTCCCTGCTTCCGCCCATATCTGCGCCTTCTCTTCTCTTTTTGACAGCCTGTAGATCATATCACACATCTGACCGCATAATTCAGCATCAAATATATCCTTAAATATTCCCCATGCCATAAAATACCTCCTATAAAATCGGGGACTGCATAACACAGTCCCCTTTTATGCATTCCTGCATTTCTGATTTATTATTTATCAAATATGACAGTCTGTTACTCCATGCATGAAACCGGACAGCAGCCAGACTTCATATTTTCAAAAGTCTCTTTATAACATCTGCGTCCTGTTTCCGGCATCAACAGCAGGAACTGCTCCATGACCTCTTCTAAAAAAAGATATCTTGGATTCAGGAGAATCATATTGTCCAGGATTCCTATTACAAACCAGTAAAATTCCTCAACAAATTCTTCCACGTCCTGATCCGTATCTGAATACCATTGATTCAACTGGCAGATCATTCCCATCTGTTCTGCATCCGTCAGTTCCATATCCATAAAGTAAAGTATCCGTCCTCCCGAATTACAAATCCGGAATTTTACTTCTTTCTCATTTTCAATCAGCATTCTTCCCTGGTCTCCTCTCATGCAGCCAGTATGATCTGCTTATCCCTGAAGCAATGAAGTTCAGCCGTTCCCGTCTTCTGAAGCAGATATTTCTTTTGATAATCTACCGCCTCTTCATACGAGGAAAACCTTACTGCGTCACGGTCGTCCGGGACATATGTACTTCCGTCCCAATACTGCCATTCACTTTCCAGTGACTCCACGAGAATCAATGTCCAGCACACACTACAGATATAAGGGTCAAGCCCTACATAACCCAGATATGTCCATACGTCTTCCTCGGCCGCCTCCCATGTTGGATAATATTTCGCCCGGAATAATGCCGCACAGCAGATGCGCTGGTTCTGCACTTTTCTGAAATACTGTCCCCGGCTCAGTTCGATCACATATCCAATCGGATGAACCTGAACGGAAATCTCTTTTTCTGTTTCTGCTACCTTTTTCTGAAATTCTTGATGATCCATTCGATGATCTGTCTGTCCTCCTTTCTGCAAAAGAAAAAACAGCCGTTTGGCTGCCCTGCTTATGCTGCGTTCTGGCTTTCCTGTTCTCCATACACAAGAAGGCTAACCAGCTTCTTAAATAGTTTCTGCAAATTCTGAATGTCTCTTTGGTGGAACAGTGCATCCCGCTCAAATGCCTTGATCACACTATCCGCCCGGCAGAACAGCACGAATATATCTATATTCGTCATATAAATCGCTGCCCGCTTTTTCACTTCATAAGTTCCTTTCTTACAATGCTGCCCTCCATTTCTGGTTTTTTCAACAATTCCAGTACCATTCTGAATCTCCACATACCATGGATAGTTTCTTTTTTCTCCGCTCGAATTATATTCATGCCGGCTGATCATAAAATACGTTACCGCTCCCTCCAGCGAATCTGGTGATTTCTGAAATATTTTCTGCTGGGAAAAGGAAAATTCTTCCACACCCCTTAACATCTGCACAAAAAAATATTTAACATACTCCGGAGCGACATTGGCATAAACGCTAACACTTTTCTTCCCTTTACTGTAATCTACCATGACAAAACGTATCAGCGATGTGCCCTCTTCATCTTCCATCCCTTCCGCATGCATATGCCACGGAAACCAGGGAGACGCAGTTTTCATACAATTGTTTATCTCCAGCAGGCTTCCTTTTCCTTTATGGACGCTGATCTGCTTTGAGACTTTCTTATTCCATACTTTGTTTTTTCCCATTTAGCACCCCTTAATGCATCTAATCACTTGCTTCGAAAGCAGTACCGGAAGTTTTTCAATATCTGAAATATCTAAAAATGCCTCCTCGTAGATATTCCGGATAGCATCTTTATCCGCTCCGATTGCTGCAGCAAGGAATGTAACGCCTTTCTTTGTCAGATTTTTTTTGATTTTTAATAAATCTCTCTTTGCCTCCTCTCCCCTGTAATAATTTGCATTTGGAAAACCATCACTGATGATCGTCAGAATCTTATGCTTTTCTGGTCTTTGCAATAATTTTTCTCCCATGTAAATCAATGCAACTCCATCCCGGTTGCTTCCCTTCGGCTGTAACTGAAGAATGCGGTACCTGTCGTTGGGATCCGGCTCAAACTCTGCACAGGAATGAAGAAATACCGTTTCATCTGCCAGTTTCTTATGACGGTATCCGTCCGTATGGTGTCCATAAACCGTAATCGGAATCCCCGCGCTTCTGCAAAACTCATATAAACACAAAGCCGCAAGTTTGGCATACTCCATCCTTTTTCCTCTCATAGAATCCGACACATCAATCAAGACAACAAGTGCGGCAGAAAGCTCCGTACCCTGCTGTTTTCTTTTCTGAAAGATTGCGCCACTTGGATTTGCCATATATTTCGCATCCAGCTGCTTTCCTACCCAGAGTCTCCGGTCTGTTCTCGTTTCCTTCTTCTTTAAAATAGGAAGAATAGATGCCCTCATCCTCTTCATCACTTTTTTTACCTTCTGCTCAATACATGCATACTCTGCTTTTACCTCTTCCGAAGCAGACAGACTGCGTTTTACTACTTTCTGCACCTCACGATGCCCTGCTTCAAAGTCTATTGCTTCCATCTGGCTTTGCAAATCCCTGTTAATCTCCTTCTGCGTCTGCTCCATCACTTTTTCTCTCGCCAGTTCTGATAACAGATCCATCAACTGCTCATCAGCCTCAATCTCACGTATGGAAACGACTTCCGGCTCCTGCACACATTCTTCCTTAGTTTCCTCATTTTCTCCGGCTTCTCCGTTTTGCTCTGAACTTCCACATTCTTTGCTTTCATCCGGCCATTGTGCGTCCCATTCTTCATCTGTTGGCATTCCTTTGTTTTTTCCTATTCCTTCTGTATTCTGAAGAAATTGGGGAACGTGCGACAAAAAACTCTGGAGCATGTCCTGAATATCCGGATTTTCATCCGGCTCCACTTTCTCCTGCTGCCCTTTTCCATTTTCCTGCACATTTTCCTGTGCATTCTCCTGACCACTCTTTTCCTCTTCATCTCCTTTCCTATTCTCTTCCCGTTCCTCTTCACGCTCTTTCACTCTTTTCTCAGCTTCCAGAATCATCCCATAAAGAATTTCCCATATCTTTAGAAGAATCTGATTTGTGGCAAGGAAACGGGAACTTTCTTCGTGTGCTTTTACAGCCCGGTCTACGACCGGCTTGACTTCCCCTAAGACATCTAACAATTTTCCCTCATAGCCGTCCCAGTTGTTTATAGTCCCGGAAAGCGTATATTGAGCGATCAGGTTCGTCATAATCGCCAGTTCCTCATATCCCATATCAATCTGCTTACGCAGACTAGGCAGCCATTCTCCGTTCCTGCTTCTGTTTTGCAAAATCCCTCTGCGAATACTTCCCGGATATTTCCCACACATATAATCCTCAACATAGATATCTTCCAGCAAGTTCCAGATGATGCCGGCAGTCTGCTTTATGAACAAAAGAGCAATTTTGTCCTTCTTTTGGAAATATTCCTTTATCTGCGCCAAACACACCGACTCCTGCTCATTTGATGCAGCCGGCGGCCGCGGATACCAGACGCCTTCCAATATGCCATTCATATATTTATTAAAAAGCTCAAAGTTTGTACGATTATAATGTCCGCATTCATGCCCCAAAGTCCCTAGTATACTGTCACACTTTAGCTGCCACGTAAGGAAGCTTTGTGTCACTACATTGGCAGCATTGATTTCAACACGCTTCCCATCACAGCGTCCCATGAAAGGTGCTTCCGGCATCCAGCTTATGCTTACATTGTCAAATATTCCGTCCGTAATCTCTCTTGTAATGGATTTCAGCACCACGACAAATTTTACGGAAGTAAAAATTTCCACTTCCTGCAGCTTTTCTTTTTCCTGCCGGATACGCTTTCTGTATTCTTTTTCATCATTCATGCGTTTTTCCTCTCTATGCCGCTTCAAAATACGGCATGACATAGGTATCCATAAGCTCCGCCCTGTCTTCCTCCAGAAGAGCCGCCTTACTCAGCACGGTATCCCTGACCGATTCCACGATATTGCCGCTGGCTATATAACTCCAGATCCAGTTTTCAAGCTCCCGGTATCCGCATACACCGCCCTGCATCTCTTCCCGGATCAAATGGGCGTGAATTTTCTGGACAATGGACGCCATCTTTTCCAAGAGTTCGGTTTCCTGAAAATCGGTTTTTTGGATTGCCCTTATAATCATCTCCTCCTGCGACAGTTCTCCTCTGTGCTGTATCACATTCATACGGGATAAAACGGATTCATTAAACATTTGGCATCCAATATAATCCATGTTTGTAGTCATGATCACAATTGTTTCCGGATGCCTTCTTATCATTTCCCCGTCAAGCAGATTCGTAGCTGCGCCATCATCGAACAGAGAATTCAAGCGGGTCAGAGTACCCGGCTTTTCAATGGAAGAAGGCTCCTGTATCTCGATTACGGAAGGTTCTCTGCATGCCCGGATGATTTCCGACTCCACCAACACAAAATCCTTCTCTGCCTTTGCCGCCTCATACCCTTTCTGAAATGCAGTACTCAAAATTCTCTGAAATGCCTCTGCGCTTTCAATTCCGTCCTCATAACTGCCTGATATCTGCGCCAGTGCCGACGCCGGATCCATCATCATGTCCTCAAAAACAGGAAATTCCGGTTCACATTCCGGCTTTTTTCTCATATTGGGAATCATGGATGCCAGCAGTGTCATTTCGTCCGTTTCCGGTCCGCAGGTAAAATAATAGTATGGAACCCCAAGCACCTGCGCGATAATCTTCGCATCCGTTGTCTTTCCAACTCCGGCGCCGCCCGTCATCATAAAAAATCTGGCAGGGGTCTTTACAATACTCTCCAAAATCTTTTGAGCATCTATGCTGACCTGATAATCCTCCGGTAACTGCGGGATTTTCTCCCTTGATTCTTCATGGACTTTCCATCCGGTCTGATAAACAGGCTTCAGTTCGGCTATCGTCCGCGCCCTTTTCGTTTTGCTGCTTCCCAGAATCTGAAACTCACCATATATGCGAAAATTAGGGGAATATATCCCCGATTTTACTAAATACGGCGGCAGATATTTCATTCTGCCTTCTGCCTCCAGCTGTTCCGGCTCCAATGGAACTGCATCACTTTGAATAGATTCCATGGAAGAAATACGGCGGTAAAGATTATCACAGCAGATAAACGCTGACCGCATTGCTTTCTCCGACCTTTTCCAGCCATTTTTCATCTGCTTTCTGAGCACTTCAAAATTTTTCTGGAACTCCTGGTTATACAACTCGCCATCTACAATACTTGCGTAAGCAAGGACAGCCAGATACTCTTCTCCTGCATTTACTCCTCTTACAACTGTCTGCAGATTATAGTACGCATCAGAAACTTTACAGCCCTTAAACGTACCATTTTTCGGGTTATAAGCCATCACACATCTGCCGTCTTCCTTTGGATACTCCATACAGTAGTAATTGGTGTTCTGTTCCGCACTTCTTTGAACGCCTGCCGCCCCGTCATCCTTACCTTCAAATATCCGGGCTAACTGCAGGAGCGCCCGCAGTGTCGGCGGATGCAGTTTTGCACTCTTCCCACGGTTCATGGGATTGTAGCAGGAACAGTCTGCTTCATTGACACTCAGTTTCTTTCCCCCATTGTTTTTGACGATTTCTCCAAAGGGTTCCGGCAGATCCGTTTCCATCGTCCATGCTTCAAACAACCTGTTTTCAGGCATATTGTCCTCCTTTCTGTTTCCGCACAATGAAAATCAGCATCGGCGTATACCACCCATGCTTCTGATACTTCGTAATACTTCTTATTCCTTTCTCCAAATAAAAAAGGCAAGATATGATTTCTTTCTTCATATCTCGCCTTATCTATTCTTTCTTCCTGATCAGAATTTCTCTGTGCAGAATAAACTAAAAATTATGCTTTCATCTCATTCATCAGATGAAGCCAAAAGTAAAATATACACTCCAATTGAAATGCATATAAAACAGTTACCATTTTCATAGTAACATCATATTGTGTAATCGTCAATGATTTTATCTATATATTGTGTTTCATCACTCATAGAATCCTCTCACTGACCGTCTGCCTTACGATTAAGCATAGTTCCGCTATTGACTACTGCCTTACAGCATATTTACCTTTATGCACACTCTATTAACTGATTGTAATAGCATTGATTACATGTTGTAAATATCGGTGCGATGCCAAGAGCCTGCCTGCAGGCGGCATAGCGCAAGGCATCCTTTTCCGTCTTGAATGTCCGGTACTCCGTCACATTTCCACATACAACACAATATCCTTCAATCACATTCCAGCAATTCCAGACTTGGTCATGACAGATGATGTCCTTGCGTACCACCATGCGCAGTTCCTGCTCCTCCATGAAAAAAATCGGAAAAAGCTTCTCCCAATATTCACGCTTTAGTACATCTTTTATTTTCCGCTCACGGTAGTTCAAGCCCTTCAATTCACTTTCCCGTTTCCAGAGCTGAATTTCTGCTTTCTGGCGTGCATCGGATTCCTCGACTACTTTTCTGCGCTCTGTTCCAAGCTGACGTTTTATTTCCCGTATTTCTGCTTCCAGTTCTTTTATCTTAGCAGATTTTCTCCTAAATATCATCGTTTTCCTCCTTTACGCAGATTTCCGTTCTTCCTGGAGCATAAGTTCTGTGACTTTTCTTAACCGAAGCCCGAATTTCGTGTTTCTTTTATTTACATTATCTGTTTTGATCGCTTGTGCAATCGCCCTCTTGCTGCCAACGATTATGACCGTCTTTTTTGCCCTGGTAACCGCAGTGTAAAGGATATTTCGCCGCAGCATACGTCGGAAGCAGGGAAGCATAGGCAGAATCACTACCGGATACTCACTGCCCTGAGATTTGTGGACTGACATCGCATAGGCATGAGTTAACGGAAGAAACTCACTTCCATCATATTCCATGACACGGTCATCACCAAAGTCTACCCGCATCATATTCTTTCCACCCTCTTTATAGATGTTCAGCACTTCCCCTACATCTCCATTTGAAATTTCATCATTATTCTTTGTCTGCATTATCTTGTCACGCTGCCGGAACGTATTCTTTCCATTAACCACCTCTGGATATCCTCTTCTCTTCGGATTTACAATTTCACGCAAATGAGCATTCAGAGCATCTGAACCAGCTTCCGTATCTTTCCGGAAAGGAGACAATACCTGAACTTTATCAATGTCTTTTTTATTTGCTCTCCATTCTTTTTCATATAATTTCTTAATGATTTCGGCTGCTGCTTTTGCATCGGCTGCCGGATAGAACCGGAATGTATCATCATATATAAGGGACGTCTGATTATGATTGATCCTGTCCGCATTATTTATAATAGTAGAATTCTCATCCTGCCGGAAGCATTCATCCAATACAGTGACTGGAATAACTCCAGATTCAATCATTTCCTTAAAAACATTTCCAGGGCCAACAGATTCAATCTGATCCTTATCCCCTACCATGACCAGTCTGGCTCCCTTTTTAATACAGGAAAACAATTTATCTGCAAGGTACATATCTACCATACTGAACTCGTCAGCAATAACCAGATCATCATTCATCTTTTCGAGGTCATTCCACTCCTCTTCTCCATCTTCTCCAGTCAGCCCTATTGCCTTGTGAATCGTCATGGCCGGATATCCCGTGCTTTCATACATTCTCCTTCTGGCTTTTCCGGTCGGCGCACACAAAAGAATCATTGCTTCTTTATCCAGGGCTTCCTGAATTGCAATGATCACTCGTATGATAGTGGTTTTTCCGCGTCCAGGTCCTCCGGTAATAATAGAAACCGGATTTTCAAAAACGTTTAAAACTGCTTCCTGCTGTTTTGCATTCAGGTTGATTCTTTCTTTCTGCTGCACTTCTTTGAGCAAATGTCTTACATTGATTCCATTCTGCTCCTGTAAACACAGTTTAGCCAGAACTGCTGCCGCTCCCATCTCTGCCGCAAAGCTTTTTTTCGTATAAATCCCTCCGGCATTTGCAATCAGCTCCTTATCTTTATGAATCATATCATTACCGGCATTTTTAATTGCCCGTTCAGAGACTCCCTCTCCCTTTTTGATCTTATGATTCAAAAGTTTTTCTGTCTTTTCTACAATTTCCTGACTGGACAGGTACAAATGTCCGTCTGCCTCCGCCTCTTTCATCACATGCGAGATTGCAGCCTTAATCCGCAGCGGATTGTCCGGCTTAAAATTCTGCGATTTCACAGCAATCGGATCTACTGTCAAGAAACCAAAGCCCCGGATTTCACAAAGCCGGAACGGATTTTGCTTTACGATACTGACTGCCGCATTTCCGAAATGTTCCTGAATCTTTGCAATCTTGTTTGGAGTCACACCCAACGGTGCCAGATAAACCATCAGCTCCCGGATCGTATTACTTTTATGGTAGCCATCCAAAATCTCCTCCAGCTTTGTTTCTGTAATACCTCTGATATCCATGAGCTTCTCAGGCGTGTTATCAAGTACATGAAATGTATTTACCCCAAACTTTTCCACAATCTTTTCTGCCGTTACCGGACCAATCCCTTTAATCAGATTTGACGAGAGGTATGCCTTGATTCCTTCCTTTGTGGTTGGCATATTAACATGGAAATTGGAAACTTCATATTGGAAGCCGTAAGAACTGCTTTTCCATTCCCCTTCCAGTTCCAGTTCCAAGCCGGTTCCCGTCGGCAGTTCTATGCCAACCGCCGTAAATTGTCCTGCTATTCCTTTCTTTTTATCCATTACCTGTGCCGGCAGCTCTTCCTCTGTCTCATAGGATGCTACCGTATACCCGTTCCCGGGGTTATAATAAATGCTCGCTATCGGTGTACAATGTATCAATGACGGGCCTCCTTTCCCCACGAAAGCCAAAGATACTTTCCTGCCATCCGCATCCGTATTCCATCCGCCAGCAGTTCCCGTTCTATTTTAAATATTTCCTGCTGCGGAAAGCTCTTTATCACTCCAATCCTGCGGAAGCGCTTCTCCTCCCGAACGGTACAGATTCCTTCTTTACTTACAGAAAATTCTTTGATTCCTTCCTGACTCAATTTGCGCTTCAGACGGAGAATCCGTTCCCTGCCTTCCATCTGATACCATAACCGGACTCTCTGGCTCTGGGCGATTTTCTCCGCATTTACGTTTTTTCTTTTTTCAGGCTTTACCGGTTCCTGTCTTTTTTCTTGTTCCCTCTCCGATAAATGATTGGTTTCCGGATTTGTCTCATGCGATACAGGCTTATATTTCTGCTCGTCTGCATGTTTATCTTGAGGTTCTTTTCCCTGTTCATTACATTCATTGTTCTCATCAGCATTCTTGTTCTCCTTCCACGGTTGTTTTACCAGCAAATATACCAATAATACAGGAACAGCCAGTGTTAACGAATTAAATATGATTGCTAAAAAAAACGGCCACAGAAACGGCGCCAGAAGCATTCCTATAATTCCGGTCAACACACACAGCTGCTTATTCCTTTCCATCCAGCATTTCAGTTTCTCCATGCTGTTCTCCTTTCCATCTACCGGAGGGAAAATCCCCCCGGCTTTTTAATCGAATCCTAAGTTTTCTTCGTCATATTCGTCCATATTCATAAATTCATCATCCGGGTCCCGATTGCTTCTGCCGGAACTCCTTGTAGTATTTCTGGACGAACCTCTGGAGGAGCTTCTGGAAGAACTTCTGGAATCGGACGGTTCCTCCCGTCTGCCGGAACGACCAGCTTCCTGAGACCTTGAATTTCTGCTGGGGCGGCCTGAATTACTGCCCGAAGAAGACCTTCCACTGCTACTTCTACGGCTGTCACTTCCACGATCATCCGCTTCGTTTTCTTCCCGTATTTTGTCAGATGCACTCTTACTTTCCGCAAAATCAATCTCATCTACCATAAGGCAAACACCATAGACTTTGTCTCCATCCCTGTTCGTATAATTATCATTCTGCATCCGGCCTTGAACTACGATTTTTATACCCTGGAATAAATATTTCTCAGCAAACTCCGCCCATCTTCCAAACGCAGTGCATCGGAAAAAATCTGCCTTAACATCCGCATCTTCCCTTGCATATTTGCGGTCCACCGCAAGCCGGAAATTTGCAATCGCCAATTCACCATTCTGTCCTGCTGTATACCTTATATCCGGATCTCTTACCAAGCGCCCCATCATGATTGATTTGTTCATATGCTTTCCTCCTGTAATCCATCATCCTTTGCAATAAAAAAGACATTCAGAATCTTTCTTCCAAATGTCAGCCCACAATGCTCTTTCTGCAATTTTCTGGTAAAAGTACCAATTTCATTCGTTATCCTCCTTTCTCTCTTCATCCGAATACTATCTGTACTTCACCTCCTGATGCATGTTGCACGTTATGATTTAGTTACCCATCTGCATTTGCTTCACTCTTTCCCGGAAACGAAAAAAGGCATTTAGAATTTTCCATTCTAAATGCCTTCTATTTCTAATTTTCCTTGAAAGACAGGAATACACAAGATTCCTCATAGTTTTCTTTCGGACAGTTCCGAAACCAAAAGTATCTATCCATCTTCCTGATGAATACAAATCCAAATTTCATTTTTATACTACCACAAGATATAGTATTCGTCAACTTATCTTTTTCAATATACTGTTTCACTTGTTTTTCTTACAACTCTACATCTCTGGCACCATAATAATGCAAGCATACATAATTATCTTTTGGACGTAATAAGAATATACAGCAAATCTAGCTGTTTAGTATTTTAACTTACGAACCGATATCCTATTCCATATACATTTTGGATAATCTCTGGGTGTTTAGGATCAGACTCCAGTTTTTGCCGGATACGATGAATATGCGCCATAATGTTCATGTCATCACATAGATATTTTCTGTGCCACACAGCTTCATATAATTCTTTATATGTAATCACTCGGTTTTGATTGGATGCCAAATAATATATGATATCAAATTCCAGTTTCGTAAATGAAATTTCTTCTCCCTTCAAATAAATTTTCCTACTTCCCAGATTTATTATAAATCCTTGTTTTATCGACAGCGTATTTCCATCCAATATATGCTTTGTTCTCCTAATCAGCGCTCTCACGCTTGCAATAATTTCTTCTGTTGCTTGTGGATATGCCAAATACTCATCAACCCCGGCCTCAATTGCCCTGACTTTTTCTTTAACCTTTTGTTCTCTTTCTATTTGCTCTGATAATAACAATATCGGAGTAAAATCATCCCTCAAACGGATACTTTTAACCACGCATAAGGAACGTTCTGTAAATATACTATCTTTTATAATATAAAGAATAGTTGCACCGATTAACTCACCCCCATCATAAGGAAATGCTTGATAAACTATTTCAAATTGTTTACTAATACATTTCTCTATGGAATGATACAAGCCAATATCTTGAGAAATAACAACTACTTTACCAAACATTTATTTTCCTCCTCATGTATCATATCACTACTACAGACAGCCGGTAAGCCACTGATACAGTACTTTTTTCATAATATGCGTTTAGTTTCAAAACGCTATATTTAGAAAAGCGGAAATAATATCATTTATCATTCCCGCCTATCATTACTCTTTTCAATTTTATATTTTACAACACCTATATATTGTGAAATTAAGATCACTAGAACAGTCCATGCTACCAGTGACACTATTTTATCAACACCACACAGCGTACAAATAAACGTAAATGAAAAAACACCAATTAAGATTCTCATAGTTACCTTTTTGCAGTGCTCTTTCTCGTTACTATCAAGCTCTCTATTTACATTCTCTACAGGCGCACATTTCCAAATTAAAGAAATGCTTATTAGGATAATTACCCATGCTGTTACCGTTGAAAGGATCCATTTGCTGCCAATAAACAAGATCAAGTTCTGTACAGTAACCGAACAGATAAGACACGCCAAAAAACTGTTCAAGTGTACGCCACCCGCATATGTTCGCAATAACATGAAAATCCCGGTAAAAATAATGAATTCTGGAATCATATGCAGATATATCGCTATACTCAAACAGATCACAAAGCAGCACAACATTTCAAGTCCAATCTGAAAACCATATTGATATACTGCATATAATTCCTCGGAAACTGTACCGGTTTTAATAATATACCCCGTTAATTTTTCCGATAACCGTTTCATTTTAAAACTGTTTCATTCTTTTTCAGTGCTTCAGGCATCTTTGGCTGATGATAGATATAGCAACATGCGCTGTCTGCAGACATCTTGCCAAGCTTCAGTGATACATTTGCCAGTACTTTTGCTGATTTGTTTTTTACATTTGTAGATTTCATAATAAGAATCTCCTTTCATTTCATGTGTTTTTTAATACACTAATACCTTATCACAAATATATATTCAAAATTACTTTCTGTAAAAATACCGACTATTCATGTAATTTTTCCGAAAAAATATCACATCCTACAAACAAAAAAAGCAATAATGCTTTTGCTACATCACTGCTTTTTATCCGGACGATATTTTTTTAAATACCAGTTCCACGAAATTATATCCTCTATTTTTTTCCGATATTTCTGCTGATCCCCCACTGTCTCTATATAATCGAATGCTCCAGCTTCCAATATGGAAAAGATATCTTGTGGCGTTCCGCTTTCTATAAGTGCAAGAATTGGTACAGTATGGCCTAATTTCCCTTTTACTTTAACAATCAATTCAAACGTTCCACTTTTCAGCATCTCCTCATCAAAGTGCATAATAACCACATCTGCATATGGATATTGGTTTTTTTCTAACAGTTCATATATGCACCATATCAATTTATATCTGCCCTTAATGATTCTGTCTGTAACATCAAATACGTTTTTACGATTACTGAATAATAGTACCGTTTCCATGCCACACCACCTTTATACAATATTTATCTTATTATTCTACCACCTTTTTCTTTTCATTAATTTTTAATGTAATAAATCCGACTGTTCATGTAATTTTTCCTATTCACCATACAACACTACCCTAACTGCAAAACGCTCCGGCACAGAATCATCAATCAAAACTGTTCCATGATATTTTGCTGCCACACGATATACGGATGGTAAACCTACGCCATGATTTCCTGCATCCAACTTCGTTGACTTCAAATTACTGTCTTTGGTCTTTATAAGGTTTCCTTTATAATTGTTTGCAATATGTAAGAGAAGATTGTTCTTATCATATTTCATATGAATCTTTATGTATCTTTTCCCTTCTGCTTTCTGCGCCGCTTCCACAGCATTTTCTAACAAATTACCAAGAATCAGACACATATCTGCTCCCTTAAATGGCATTATCATTGGGATATTAATTTTTACCTCAAAATCGATTCCACTCTTTCGCGCCCTCACATGCCAATATCCAATCAAAGAATCGATCACGATATTTCCGCTATTCACAATTCCAGATAATGTGATTCCACCCTCGTTCATTATCTCATTAACAAAATCCGTAATCTTATCACATTCTTTATTTTCCGCATATGCAAGGATTGTCACAAGATTATTTTTCATATTGTGTCTTACATCTCTTAATTGCAGTGTTGAAATTTCTCTTTCCTGCTGATGCCGTTCACACAATTCCAATTGCTGCTCATATACAGAAGTCATCCGTCTTAGGTGAAGATCATCAGCCAGCTTCATGTATATATAGAAGATCAATATATTCATTCCAAGCAAAATAATTGCCGCAATCGCTGAACTCATCATCGCATGCTCATTATTCACTTTATATCCCAGCATAAAGATATTATGATATGGGTGTCAAAACACCCGTTTTATAGTAACTCATTAACTAACGTTCCTTGAAAATTTCATATAAGACAACAAATATTTCATATTAGTAGT
>SFGF01000069.1 GCA_004556655.1 Lachnospiraceae bacterium
GAACAGGATTCCTTATATTTTGGGTGTTTTTTGAAAGTTGTGTATATTCAATACAACAGATTTAGCGTTTTGTGGATAAGACTGCGGAAACTCAAGACACCATTGAGGTTGACATGAAAGATGATCGAATACTGCAGTATTACTCCATGTTTGACCGAAAGCCAGAGCAGGAAAAGGTTAAAAAGATTTTGGACACGTTCCAGAGGAATGTTAAGAGAAGCAGGAAAAAGAACCGCGTGAGAGTGCCTATGGCCGCCATAGCGTAAGGAGACAGTATGGTAGAAGATTACAGGATACGCATAAGAACAGGGAGAGCGGAGGGAACTGGCAGCTATGAGATTACAAAGCGAGGAACCCGGAGAGAAATTACAAAGTTCGTGGAGCGATATGAAACAGCGGCAGGCATTTTTCTACCGGATGAGTGGATGAAAAAGGCCCTGGGGGCTATTGAGGCAGAGGGAGAGATGAGTCTCCTGGAAAGCATAAAAGAACATTGCAGAAAACATTGTGCATGGCTGCATAAGGAAAAAGAGGTTGAAGAACACGCCATAGATTGCCTGTGCAGCCGGGCATATAGGCACTGGGACGATTTTAAGGACACAGAGACAATTATATGGATGTGAGGAGGAAAACCATGGAATATGTGCAGATGACACTCAATGACTGGGTACAGATGAAACAGAAATTGAAACAGGAACTCCTGGGAGTAAAGCAGAGTTTTGTCCGGATCGGATACGTTCTCAGACAAATTGAGGATCAGAGGCTCTATGAGCAGGATGGTTATAAAAGTATAGCGGAATTTGCCAAAGCAGAGTATGGCCTGGAACCATCTACCACAAGCCGATTTATGAGTATTAACCGGGAATATTCAGTTGACGGATATTCTGAAACGCTCAGACCAGAATTTGCTGATCTGGGACGGAGTCAGCTGGAGGAGATGTTGAAACTGCAGGAAAGTGACAGGCAGATGATTCAACCGGAGACATCCAGAGAAGACATCAGAGAACTGAAACGGTTTAATAAGGCTGAGCCAGAAACAGGGGTGGCCGATGATTTGAGACAGTTGATTGAAAAATTTTGGAGGGAACACTTGGAAATATTGGATTCGGTTCCATCAAGAACATTTACGGAAGAAAACATCCAACAATTTGCAGAACTGGTCAATCCTTCCGGGAGCAGATCATACAAGAAAGGCTTGTATTTCCTGATGATGTATGAGAATCGCGTAGCGGTTAAGAAGTTTGGCCAAGATCCGCAGAACATGACCTGGTGGGAATTTTACCAGATCACAGAGGAACTGCTCAGAGATCTGCAGGAGGAAAGAGCAAAAGCGCCGGTAGATGAGGAAGAATCCGAGGAAAAGACTGCAGATTGGCAGCAGGAAACAGAAGAAGGAAAGGAGATAAAGGATGAAGAACAAAGAAACGAAGCTTCCGGAAAAAGTGATTCAGGTAGCAGAGGAAAGACTGGAGGATCTGGAGAGGGTGGAAGAGAAGAACAAAACGATCGTGAAAGGAACATAGAGCAGACGATCACTGAATCAGAAGAGGAGGAGAGCCAAGGAAAAGAAATTGCGCCGGCGCAAAAATCCGCGGAAATCCTAGAAAGAGAGGTCTCTGATGAAGTCGAAAACAGAGAAAATCATGGAGCCGCTGAGGAGGGAGTCTCAGAACCGCAAACAGAGGAGGCAGCAGGAGAGGAAACGAAAGAAACAGAATCCAGCTTTGAGGCTATGAACCAGCCAGAGGTTATTGAAAAACCTTATGGCAGCAGGAAAGACTATATGGAAACGCTGACAGCATACGGCATGGCGCATTACATGGCGGCGGAATTTAAGCATCACGCTCTAAACTTTACTGTTTTAGAATCTCCATCAAGATTGGAGGCGTGGCTCCTGAAGGAGGTGGATGATAGTGGCAGAGAAATTGAGTGACAAACTTAATGACATACAGGAGGAGTGATATGAACAGGAGACAGAAAAAGAAACGGTATAAGAAATTATATGGACACAATCCACCAAAGGGAGCGGATGGACGCTATTTGTTCCATGTGCAATATGGGACTGATCTGGCAGCAGGACAGGACCATACTGGATATTACATGCCGGAGCAGAGAAAGACCTTGAAAACATATAGTGTGAAATCGGTGGATATAGAACTGATAAATAATTTCAGAGAGGCTATTGAATATGCAACAAAGGGTATGAGTGATTTTGCGAAAGCAGTCAGTCAGAATTTTGCTAATCTGGAAAAACGGTATAGAAAACCAATGATTGAGCAGGTGGAGGAGCCACAAGTAGTGGTGGCCAGGAAATTGTCAGAAAGGAGAAAGAAATGCAGGAAAAAAGAGTGGAGAGCATCCAGGAGATAGATTTTTCAGGATTGAAGATGCCGTTTATAGCAGTATATGAACATCCGGATGATTTTCCAAATCAATGTGTAGCACGGGTATATGATTTAGATAAACCAACGGACACAGTTATGGTAAAAGAAACTGTGAAAGAAATTGAGGAGAATATCCGGGAGAATTCAACAATGGCATTTATGAAAAGAGGTACTGATGATGTGCCGGCATTAGTAGGTGTATGGATGTAAGAAAGGAGAAGGAAATGAAGAATTTAGTAAATATTATTATGAAAATAGCAATCATTATGGGAGCAGCTTATTTGTTCCCGGAATATGTAGTGTGTAAAGATGGAAGAACAATGGCGTTGGCAATTATCGTGATGATTATCGTAGGAATAGTCATAGGCTTAATTGTGGCAGCTGTAGCAATAGGATTGGTGGCTATAAGACACGAATTTTTAGCCATGGCAATTGCAATAATACTGTGTCTGGCATCGGGAGTAATACAGCTGGTGGCAGCAGTACATTATGTGCCAGGATTTGAGATTTATGGAAGGATGACATACATAATATTAGCTTTGTTAATGAGCCTGTTCTCCATGCAAGATAACAGAAAGAGAGGGGAATAGCATGTTTTTGAGACCAACGACACTAAACGCTTTAATGAAAAAGGCATATAAGAGTGGACTTGCAGTGGCCAGAACAGAAGACGACTGGATGTATATTGCCGGGAGTTATTGGGAAATAAGCGTGAAAAAGGAATTTATCCCAAAAAGAACACTGGGAGACATCATTGCCCTGATCGGAGAGCTGCCGGGGCCGGGAGAACGATTCACGGCGACCAAAGAGGGAAATCAGCTTGAAATGGAACTGCCACTGCAAGTGAAAGATGAGCCATTCCATGAGAATGACACATTGACCATCACAGATGTGATTCTGGTAGGAACCAGCGGAACAATTCAGAGACTTTTGCAGGATGAGGCCACCGGCAATATTTACGCGGTCAACAATGTGTTTGTGTCAATCGTGGACAATGCTCTGATAGATAAAGATCGTGGAGAGTATTCTGTCACAGAGCCATTTTTTAATCCGGCCTATGGGATTCTCTGGAAAAACAATGTATGCAAATTGCGAGCACATTTTCGGTCAGATGATAGAAATTATAAAGTTCTGGATAATCTGAAAGGTGTGGATATCACACCGGAGGTGCCGGAATGATGATTCCGAAGCCTCAGCGGAAGAAGAAACGGAGAAAACACAAAGATAGTATCCTGCACTGTAAAGATGGGACATGCTATTTATGCATTATGCTGGATAACAATTATAGGATCCATCCGATAGTACATGAGCATCACATCTATGGAGGTCCGAATAGGGCGAGATCTGAAGCAGAGGGATTGAAAGTATATTTATGTCTGGCCCATCATATTGATGGGCCACAGGCAGTTCATAACAATCAGAATAATATGAGAATCCTGCAGGAAGATGGACAGAGAGCATTTGAACGCACACACACAAGGGAGGAGTTCATGGAGTTGATCGGAAGGAATTTTCTTGATGAAGAAAGAGAAGTACCGAAACAGAAAGAAAAGGTGGAGGAATTAGGAATTGTGTTTTTGGAACCGGACTGCAATGGATGTTTTGGGGCAGCAGGAAATGATTGCAGATTTTGCAGCAAATATAAAAGCGAGGAGGAACAGAATGATCATTGTAACACAGAGTAAAAAGAAAGCTTATGATACCAGAAATCTGAATAATCTGGTTTATACAGAAGTTCTTCCGGTAGGAAAAGAATTTGGAGTGGAATTGAGCGGAGAAGATATTATAGCGACATATCCGACAGCGGAAATGGCAGAAACTGCTATGAGCTATGTCATCAGAGCAGAGGCTGATGGTAGTAAATTGTTTGTTATGCCAACTGAAAATGAAGTATGGGAGGATCTGGAATGAATAAAGAAGGGTATCGGGATCCGACAGCAGAAAAAGCAATTGCAAATGCCGGAAAATCGAAACATATTCCGAAAGAGGTGTATGAACCAGTTAAAAAGTTGAAAGAGATCTTGGAATTCCAACACATTTATGTGGATGAAATAAAATTCCATACGAATTCCGGAAAATATGAAAAGCAGTGGAAATAAGGAGGGATAGCATATGCCAGACGTTCGGCCACTGAATAAAAAGAAATATGGGATAAGTAAGAATGCATTTCGAACAGCGTACTCATATTGTCTGCAGTACAAAGAGTGGAAAGAGGAACTGGAGAAGTATTCTGTGATTAAAAGTCCTCAGATAAACGGAATGCCAGGATCACATGGAGGCAGTGATCCGACAGCGGCTTTGGCCAGTTCCAGAGTAGAGCTGGAAAGTAAAGTGACAAAGATAGAAGAAACAGTGAAGGAAGCTGTAGGGGATAATAAAATTCTTTATAGTTATTTACTGGAATATGTGACAACAGAAGGAAGTACATTTCACTGGATGAAGCAAAAAGGAATACCATGTGAGCGTACATACTTCTATGAACTGAGAAGATATTTTTACTATTTAATGGCAAAAAAAATATAACTGCGGTACTCGGAGGACAACATTCCATGTTATAGTAGTATCGTCCAAAAAGATGAGAAAACCAATTTCTCAATTTAATCCCTTTGCTTAAGGATCCGGTACTCCGGGTCCTTTTATAATGCAGAAAAGAACAGGAACAATAATATGGCCAAAGCATCAAGGAAATGGTTTTATAATTCAGGTGACTGGCAGCAGGCAAGAGAAGCAGCGCTAAGAAGAGATCAATATACATGTGCATATTGTGGAGCAAGAGCAACAGAGGTTCATCATTTGATTGAACTCAATGATAAGAATATTCGAGATCCGGAGATCAGTTTGAATCTGAAGCATTTGCAATCATTATGTCATGATTGTCATACGATGATTACAATGAATGAGCATGGTATCCGGAAGATGGATTGTGATATGGAATTTTATTTTGATGAGGACGGAATTCTGCAGCGAAGGACTCCCCCGGAGGGGCATTAAAAATCTCCCGGCACATAGACCGATGTGTGCCCCTCAGAAAAACCCGCTGGGCTCCGCGCATGAGGGTGTGGTCTGACAGGAGACAGAACAGGGTAAATTTCAGGAATTAAGATGTAGGGATTTTGGAAAGAGGTGATTCATTCTGAAAAAATTTGAGCAGATTTACAGTAAAGAAGAGAGACAAAAACTGTTTAAAAAGAATATAAGAGTGATTAAAAAATCATTGAATTCTGTGGATCCCGAAGTACTGAAAATGAATGAACAGCTGATAGAGGAAGCTGCTATGTATGCTTCTACTCTTCAGGAAATCAATGAGATCATCACCAGAGATGGAGTTGTAGATTTCTATCAGAATGGTGAAAATCAATGGGGATCAAAGAAAAGTGTGGCAGCAGAACTGAAACCAAAGTATACAGCAACTTACCAGTCGCTGATCAGACAGCTCTCTGATCTTCTGCCAACAGAGAGTGAAAAAGATGCTGCGAAAGAAATCATGGATTTTTTGCAGGGCAAATAAATGAATTGGCCCAAAGAGTATCTGAAACAAATCCGTCTGGGGAAAATTGCGGCAGACAAGAAAATTATAGCCACCTATGAACGTGAATGTGCCTGGATGGACCATCCGCCGGATGATCCGGAATGGAATTACATATTCGATGAGGAACGAGGACAGAGACACATTGATTTCATGCAGAAGTTCTGCAGACAGTCCAAAGGGAAAAGTGGAAAACAGCCAATCAAATTTGATCTGTTTCAGTTGGCCAAAATGCAATTGGTATTTGGCTGGGTGGATAAAGATACTGGATTTCGAAGAATCAGGGAAGTAATTGATATCCGCGGCCGTAAGTGTGGAAAATCTACAGAAACGGCAGCGGTTGCTCATGATATGCTGTTGAATGATCACGAAAACGGCCCGGAATGCTATTGCGTTGCGAACTCAAAGGATCAGGCAAAACAGGTTTTTACAGAATGTTGTAATATGCGTGTCCAATCCCCGGCACTGAAAGCGGTGGAAAAGAAACGGCAGTCGGATATTTATTGTGAATTTAATTTCGGCTTTATCAAAGCACTGGCGGCAAAGACGGATAATCTGGACGGATTAAATGCACATTTTGTTTCTCAGGATGAATGGCATGAACAGAGAGACAGCAAATTGTATGATGTTATGCAGCAGTCGCAGGCAGAAAGGGATCAGCCGCTATACTGGATGATCTCAACCAATGGCTTCCGGAGGGAAGCTTTTTTTGACGATAAATATACCTACGCTTCCCATGTCGCGTTGTGGGAGGATGGTTATCACGATTATCATACATTGGCGCTGATTTATGAACTGAATAACAGAGATGATTGGACAAATCCGGATTGCTGGGAGATGGCGAATCCAGGACTTGGAAAGATTAAGAACCGGGATACATTAAGACAGAATGTAGAGAAAGCAAAGAGAGACCCTTCTTATCTGCCTACGCTTCTTACAAAGGATTTTAATATTCCGGAAAACAGTGCCGAAAACTGGTTGACGTTTGAAGAGGCGGTCAATGAAAAGGTAGTTCCGATGGAATATCTGGAACATTCCTATGCAATCGGTGGCTGTGATCTTTCATCAACAACAGACTTGACCTGTGCCACCTTATTGATTGCAAAACCGAATGATGAACATTTCTACGTTCTTCAGAAATATTTCATTCCGCAAGCCAGAATGGATGCACTGGATGCAACCAGATCGGACAAAGAAGCGCCGTACAAAAGGTGGGCAGAACTGGGCTGGTTAAAGATTTGCGCCGGCGCAACAGTCGATTATAACGATGTGACGAATTGGTTTGTAGAAATGGTGAGGGAGCATGATATCCGGCCATTATGGATCTGCTATGATGCTGCATTATCTGGATATTGGGCTCCACAGATGGAAGAAATCGGTTTTGTGATGGAGAAGATCCGACAGGGACCGTTTACCTGGACATATCCGATGAAACTATTGGGTGGAGCACTAAAAGATCACAGAATCGTATATCAGAACAATCCAATGCTGCGCTGGTGCCTGATGAATACGGCAAAGAAAAGCCAAAACAAAGACGGGATTGAAAGTATACAGCCTGTCAAGTGTGCATCCAACAGAAGGATTGACGGTATGGTTTCTCTTCTGAATGCCTGGACGGGGTTACAAAAACATGCGGATGAATTTATTCCGTATTTGAGGTGAGAAAATGTCATTTTTTTCAAAGTTTATTGATCGGTTTCGGGGGATAACAGTATTTATCCCGGGAGCTGGGACGCGGTCAAGACCATACAATGCAAATGTTGAAAACGAGGAATTGTGTTCGGCAATTATAGATTGTAATGCGACGCACATTGCCAGGGGTCAGGTTTTACATGTGGTGCAGGATGAAAACGGAAGAATCAGCAGCATCAAACGGAATTCTGTGTATACGAAATTGTTTAACAGGCCAAACCCAATGATGACACGGCAGGACTTCATCTATGCAATGGCATGGCAGCTGCAGCTGATCAATACATCTATTGCATGGATTAAATGGGATGCCAGAATGCACCCGGTTGAGATCTGGCCGATCGTGTATCTGGATTTTGAAATCCGTGAAATAAAGAATGGTGGCTATGCTGTTTTGATTCATGATTATGATGGACAGAGATATACGGTCCGGATGGAAGACCTGGTCTGCCTGAGAAGAAAATACAATGGTCAGGGGTATGCAGGACAGAGCAATAGTCCGGTTACACGAAGTCTGGAAATGGTGGATGCTTTGGACGAAGGCTTGAAACAGGCGTTGGAAGTATCGAATAAAATACATGGAATCGTGAAGCAGAAGAATTCGATGCTTGCCCCTAAATCTACGGAGAAAACACAGGAAGATTTTGTTACCAGGATGAATAAAGCGGCAAAATCAGGAGGCGTGGTATCGCTGGATGGTACAGAAGAATATACGCCAATCAGTGTTTCTGTATGGGCGGCGAATGCAGCACAATCAAAGCAGATCACAGATCGGGTATATACCTACTGGAGAACGCCGGAAGAGGTAGTGAAAAATACAGCATCCGAGCAGACGATGCAGAATTATTATGATTCTATTGTAGAGCCTGTATGGGAAGAAATGGGTGAGGCTTTTACGCAGGCTTTGTTTACCAGAAAAGAACAGGGTTTTGGAAATCGGATTATGGTATATTCCGGAGCAGCAACAGGTGCGAGCTGGCAGACCAAGTTAAATATTCTGGCACAGACCAAAGAAACAGGGGAACTGTCGAAGAATGAAAGAAGGGAATTATTGGGATATGCACCAACTGAAGATGGAGACGAATTCTTTATTTCTCTGAATTATGTGAAACAGAGCGATATGACAAAATATCAGACAGGTGAAGAACCGGATGGAGGTAGTAATGGAGACAAACAGGGACAAACTGGAAAAGGTGCTGAATAAGATTTCTGCCGGTCGAGAGTATCGAAAGATGGTGCAGGTGGAAATAAGAGCAGCTGAAGACCAGGAAGAAAGTTATCTGGTAGAGGGATATGCAACCGTATTCGATCAGCCTTATACGTTATATGACTGGGGAGATTATATCGTCAACGAACAGATTGATAGCAAAGCTTTTGACGAGTGTGACATGTCTGATACCATTATGCAATATGATCATGCGGGAAGAGTATTTGCCAGAGTATCTAATAAAACGTTGACTTTGGAAGTGGATAGCAAAGGTCTGAAAGTAACGGCAGATCTTGGAGGTACTGAGGAAGGCAGAAAGCTTTATGAAGAAATCAAAGGTGGTTATACGACAAAAATGTCGTTTGGATTTACGGTGGGTGCAGATGAAAGGACAGTATCAGAAGATTATGAAAAGAACATTACAACAGTTCTTCGAACAATCACAAAGATTACGAAACTTTATGATGTATCTGCAGTATCCTTGCCGGCCAATGATGCCACTGAAATAAGTGCACGCAGCTTCTGTGACGGAGTGATTGAGAAGCTGAAAGCGGAGAGACTGGAACAGCGTGCAAAGACTGACAGATTAAAGGCGGAGTGCCTGGCCATGCTCAGTCTGTAACTATAAACCATAAAACAATATGAGGTGTAAAAATGACGAAAGAATTAGAAAGAATGAAAGAAATTGAGGAGAGAAAAGGAGAGCTCCGGAAAGAAATTGCTGAGGGAAAAGCGGATGAAAAAAGGCTTGCTGAAATCAAGAAAGAGGCAGAAGCTCTTTCCAGCGAGCAGGATGAGTTCAGATCAAAAATGGATCTGGAAAAGAATCTGGAACCGGCAGCAGTTCCGGCACAGAAAAGGAACGAACAGAATGCAGACTCTGCAGCTGAGAAGTTTAGAAAAACAAACAGAATGAGCATTCCGATGTTTAAAGAAAGCAGAGCTGTCCTGGTATCATCAGGAAAACTTGCTACTCCAACAGTGGTGTCTACAGAAATTGGAGAACTTCCGCAGGTAATCTCCTCTATTGTTGATGATGTTGATACCATTGATGCAACTGGAACTGGGGAATGGACATTCCCTTATAAGACGGAAGATGCAGAAGTAGATGATGTAACTGAGGGAGAAGAAATCGGAGGAACCGGTGCTAAATTTGATAAAGTGGCAATTAGTCCGTCTGAATGGGGCGTGTTAGATGAAGTATCTAACCAGGTAAACAAGATGACAAATGTTGCCTATGCATCAGCAGTACAGAACAGTGCATATCTGGCTTTGAGAAAGAAAGCGAAAGTAAAGATCACAAATGCGATTCTTAACTCTAAACTGGCAGAAACAAGAACGGGAATTAAAATTGACCAGGATTATGTGAGAATGGTTGTGCTGGGATTTGATTCTGATGAATCTGTAGCAGGAGGAACAAAACTTTATATCAATAAAGCAGACTTGGCTGCATTAGGTAAAGTTAGAGGAACAAACGATAAAAAGGCATTATTTGACATTGAATTTGATGATGAAAATAATGGAAAGATTAAAGAAGGAGGTACCGTCATCCCATTCAGCATCAACTCTACAGTTCCAGAAGGTACTCAGATTTATGGTCAGCCTAAAGCAGTTAAAATGCTTCTTTGGGGAGATTATGAAGTAAGTACAGATCAGGGTGGCGATTACTTTAAACGTAATATGATGGGAGTTCGTGGTCTTGCAACTGCAGGAGCAGATTTGGTCAAATATCATGGAATGCAGTTAATCAAACAGGCTGATGCGTAATTGAAAGGAGATAAATCTGCATGGTATCAAAAGAATATTTGGAAAAGGTGAGATTTGCGATCCGGAGAAATGCGAACAGTGAGGTGGATCGTGAACTGACGGATATCATTGAACAATGCAGGGAGGATCTGATCCGCGTTGGCGTGGAAAAAGATATAGCATGCGATGAAAATAATAAGTCTGTATTAGGCTGCCAACGTGCGTTTGCACGTTGGCAGTTTGGCATTGGAGGGGATGATGCGGAGAGAAACCGGGAGGATTACCGGTTGATGGCGGACGAACTCCGAAAATCAGTGCCGGAGGAGAAGGAGGCAGTCTGATGTATTTCTCTGATGAATTATATCTTGTCACGGAAACGAGAAAACAAAATGCATTGAAACAGTTTGAAACCACTCGTTCAGAGGTTAAAGTCTGGTGTGATATGACTTCTGTCAGCGGAAAGGAAACATCACAGGCAGGCCAGAATGGTCATAAAGCAGAGGCAAAAGCCAGTATTCATGTGGAGGACTATTCAGGGCAGAAGATTGTCAGATATCCTGGTGGCCTTCCGCTGGTTCCGGCAGGTTATTATGACGTATACCGTATTTATCTGAAGGGAGATATCATTGAACTTTATCTTACAGAGAAAGAAGGTATTCGGTAATGGAGATAAGGATAGATGCTATGCAGGACACTGTAAAAAAGCTTTTAAAAGACTTTGGGACAGAAGCAGAAGATGCAGTGGAAGAGGCTGCATCTGAAACAGCCAAAAATGCCAAAAAAGAATTGAAAGCGAATTCTCCAAGAAGATCAAGAGCAGGAGATCATTATGCAGATGGCTGGTCTTATAGAGTTGAAAAAAGCCGTGTAGGGGTAACGCAGGTAAGGGTATACAACGGAAGAAAACCGGGATTGACACATTTACTGGAAAACGGTCATGCAACCAAGAATGGAACAGGAAGAAGTTATCCGGATACGCCTGCTCATCCGCATATTGCAGAGGTAAATGAAAAGGCACAGACAGATTTTGTTGATCTGATCGAGCAGAAGCTTGGTTTTTAGGGGGATGAGTTATGACACTGGAAAATTTTACACAATTATTGGATGCAACAGGGTTGCCGGTTGCTTTCTATCAGTTTCCAGAAGACGAACCACATGAGCCGCCGTTTATTTGTTATATCACAACAACCCCTACACAATTTGCTGCGGATGGATGTGTGTACTATTCGGGAACAAACATACAGGTAGAACTGTATACGCTAAAAAAGGATTTAGAAGCTGAAAGGAAAATAGAGGATGCATTGAAAGATTTCTTTTACGTAAAAGATGAAGGAAATCTGGATGACGAAAAAATGTATATGGTCACTTATCGGCTTACGATATAGGAGGGAAAAGAATATGCCAAAAGTGAAATTTAATATATGTAATGCGCATGTGGCAGAAAAAAACATTGATGAAACGGGAAAAATTACATTTGGGACCCCGGAGGCAGTGCCTGGATCCGTTAGTGTTTCATTAGAGGCGAAAGGGGAAATCAGTCCATTTTATGCCGATGGTATTATATATTACAAATCAACGTCAAACAGCGGATATGATGGTGATTGGGAGCTGGCACATGTACCGGACTCTTTCAGAGAGAAGATTCTGAAAGAAGTGATGGATGCAATGAAAGTTTTGGTAGAGAAAACAAATGTTGAAGGAAAAGAATTTGCTTTTGGTTTCCAGATTGATGGAGATACAAAGAACACCAGATTTTGGTTTTACAATTGTACGGCTACCAGACCGACAACAACCGGCAAAACAAATGAGGATAAAAAAGAGCCACAGACAGAAACTCTCAAAATCTCTGCAACACCTGAGAAAGTAGTAGAAGGTGATGATGATTACTATGTACGTGCGAAAACAACAGATGAAGTGGATAAATCCACCTATGATGACTGGTTTAAGCAGGTATACATACCACAATTTACTGTTGCAGCAGAGACTGAAAAAACAGAGTAAAGGAAGCAAATAAATGAGAAAAACGATTGTAATTGGTGGAGTGGAATGTAATTTTAAGACGTCTGCAGCGGTGCCAAGAATGTACCGGCTGAAATTCAAACGGGATATTTTTAATGACCTGAATGGCATTGACAGGGAAATCAAAGCTCAAAAAAAACGAATGGAAGAAGAAAAGCAGATTGCTCTTGAAAAGGGATTGGAGTTTGATGCAAGTGAGTATGAAAGTACCCTTCCGGTTCAGACTTTGACAATATTTGAGAATATTGCGTTTATCATGCATAAGCATGGAGATCCTTTACAGCCACAGGAGATTGATGATTGGCTGGATCAGTTCGAGACATTTGATATTTATGAGATCTTTCCGGAGATTATTGAAATGTGGAACGATGAAAATAAGCAGATGTCAGAACCAAAAAAAGAGAAAGAGGAATAGATAGAGAAGTCAATACCGCACTGTTTATGCTTAGATGCTGCCAGTGCGGTATTTCTATTTCTGATCTGGAACTTCTCAGCATTGGTCTCGTGAATGACATGTTCATTGAGATGAAGAATGACGATTATGAGTATCCTGTATTGGCAACGCAGGAGGATATTGACAGACTGTGAGGTTTTGATATATGGCGGGCAAAAGAATACAGGGGATTACAATTGAAATTGGTGGTGAAACTACTAAGCTGCAGAATGCATTAAAGAATGTTGACAGTCAGCTTAGTAAAACTCAGTCGGCATTAAAAGATGTAAACAGGCTGTTAAAACTGGATCCGTCCAATACTGAGTTATTGTCTCAGAAACAGAAATTATTGAAATCAGCTATTCAGGAAACTGAGGAACGGTTGAAGACGCTTAAAGAGGCGGATGAGCAGGCAAAAGCACAGCTTGATTCCGGTGACATGGGTCAAGATAAGTATGATGCGCTTCAAAGGGAGATCATCGAGACGGAGGAAAAGCTCAAGAGTCTGCAGGAAGAGGCAAAGAAAACACCAACAGCATTGGGAGCGTCTTTGCAAGAAGCAGGAAAGAAAATTCAGGATGTGGGAGACAAAGTATCCAATGTGGGAAAAGGCTTATCTACTCATGTGACAGCTCCTTTAATGGCAATTGGGGCAGCTTCAATAGCAGCATTCAATGAAGTGGATGCAGGCATGGACATAATTGAGCAGAAAACAGGAGCCACAGGGGATGCTCTGGAGGAGATGGAAAACATTGCCAAACGAATGGCCAGGGAAATTCCTACAGACTTTGAAACAGCTGGTTCTGCAGTAGGTGAAGTCAATACAAGATTCGGTTTGACTGGTGATGCATTAGAAGAATTATCTACAAAGTTTGTAAAGTTCGCTGATTTAAATAATACGGATGTGTCTTCCTCTATTGATAATACTCAGAAAGTATTATCAGCATTTGGACTGACTGCAAATGATGCCGGAGCGTTACTTGATACAATGAATGCTGTTGGACAACGGACCGGAATAAGCATGGACACTCTGGCATCCAGTATGGTAACCAATTCAGCAGCATTGCAGCAGATGGGATTTGATGCGGCAGACGCAGCGAATTTCCTTGGAAATGTGGAAATGTCTGGAGCAGATACGTCTCAGGTGATGAGCGGTCTGTCTAAGGCACTTGCCAATGCGACGGCTGAAGGAAAACCAATGAATGAAGCTTTGGCAGAAATTCAAGACAGTATGGTGAATGCTGGAAGTGAGACAGAAGGACTTCAGGCCGCATATGATTTGTTTGGGAAAAAAGCAGGAGCTGCGATCTACCAAGCATGTAAGACGGGATCATTATCTTTTGAAGATCTTGGAACTTCAATGCAGGACAACCTGGGGAGTGTAAATGATACCTATGCAGCAACCTTAGATGGGACAGATTCTTTGAAAACGGGAATGAACTCATTGAAAGAGGCAGGAGCAACGCTGGGGGAAGCACTGGGGAACACACTGGCACCTAAAATTCAGTCAATCAGTGAAAAGGTACAGCAGTTCTCGGAATGGTTTTCCAATCTATCACCGGGAATGCAGAGTATGATAGTAAAAATTGGATTGGTAGCAGCTGCAATCGGTCCGGTGATAGTGGTACTTGGCACTCTGATTTCATCAGTGGGAACGATAACAACGGCGATCGGTTCGTTGACCTCATTTCTTGGAGGAATATCCGGAGCGGCCGGGGCAGCAGGAGCTGGACTCTCGTTATTCTCTGGTCCATTACTTCCAATAATAGGAATAATTGCAGGTGTAGTGGCAGCAGGTGTATTGCTATATAAAAATTGGGATACGATCAAGGAAAAAGCCGGTCAATTAAAGGAGGCTGTATCCGAAAAAATTTCCTCTATGAAAGAAAATGTGACAGAGCAGTTTTCATCCATGAAAGAGTCTGCTACAGAAAAAATTTCATCTATGAAGGAATCTGTATCCGAAAAAATATCATCTATAAAGGAAAATATGGCTTCAAGAAACTCGGAAATGAGACAGAATACCTCTGAAGCATGGTCCAATATGAAAGATAACATGTCTCAAAAGCTTTCCGCCATGCTGACATCATATCAGTCACACGGAGGCGGTTTGAGAGGGGCGGCCGCAGCTGCGTTGACCGGGATGAAAAGTATTTATTCCGCTCAGTATAGTGCAATAGACGCATTAACAGGAGGTAAATTGTCATCGATGGCAACACAGTTCTCAACAAAAATGTCAAGCGTGAGAACAACAGTTTCAGGAGCTATGTCAAATGTGAAGAGTAATTTTAGTAGCGGGCTATCTGGAGCTTACTCTACGGCAGCAAGTAAATTGAGCAGTATCGGAAGTAAATTTTCTTCGACAATGTCGACTGCAAAAAGTACGGTGTCCAATGCCATAAGCAATATCCGAAGCAAATTCAATTTTTCATGGAGCCTTCCGAAGCTTAAGTTGCCGCATATTTCTATAAGTGGAAAATTTAGTATTAATCCACCATCGGTTCCGCATTTTGGCATATCCTGGTATGACAAAGCTATGAATGCGGCATATGTACTAAATGGTGCATCTATATTTGGAAGTTTGAACGGTAATTTGCTTGGAGGTGGCGAATCTGGAACAGAAATGGTGATGGGAAAACAGTATCTGATTAATATGATCCAGAAAGCCAGTGCACAGAGCAATGATGCAATAATTAATACTATGAGTGGTATAGGGGCTAAGATGATCAGCATCATGTCTCAGTATTTCCCACAGTTTGCTTCAAACAGACAGCTGGTTTTGGATACAGGGACATTGGTTGGAGAAATTGCACCGGAAATGGATATGCAGCTTGGCAGAATTGCAGATCATAAAGGGAGGGGCATCTGATGAGTTATATATATAAAGATTTTGTCCCTCATGGAATCACGTTTGTGAATTCAGCAGGAACATCAAAGCATACCTGGAAAGATTGGAAAATTGTGCCTACATCAAGACCGGTATTCCTGCCACCATCGGTGAAGACAGTGACAGTGGATATTCCTGGAGCAGATGGAATACTGGATATGACAGAAAGCCTCACCGGAGAAGTACAGTATAACAATCGTACAGGATCCGTTGAATTTCAGGTGGAGAACAGGAACAGCTGGTACGATGTGTATTCAGACATCATGGATTTTATCCATGGGCAGCAGATGAAAGCTATTCTTGATGACGAGCCGGTATATTATTATACCGGCCGTTTTAGCGTGAATGAATGGAAGTCGGAACAGTATAGATCCAAGATTGTAATTGATTATAATGTGGAACCTTACAAGATGGAGATGTTCAGCTCTTTGGAAGATTGGGAATGGGATTCATTTAATTTTGAGACAGGAATTATCAGGGAATATAAAGATCTGAGAGTGGATGAGTCTTTAACATTCGTGATCGAAGGAAGACGAAAAAGTGTCATTCCTTCCTTTACGGTAGCATCTGATGATGGATCCGGATTAAGAGTTAAATTTAATGGAGAAACTTATGATCTGCCGGACGGGACCACAAGAGTAGTAAATATTGTGACGAGAGCCGGAAAAAACACATTGGTATTTACTGGAAATGGAACAGTGTCAATTGACTACAGGGGAGGCCGATTGTAATGTACACAATACATGCAGATGGGAAAGTAATGTATGCCCCAAATCTTGTGAATGAAGGATATGGAGTTCTTTCTCCGAAGCTCACAGTGGAATTGAATAAAGCTGGTTCTCTGGAATATATATTGCCGCCCAATAATGTCATATATGACAATGTGAAAAAGCTGAAAACGATTATTACAGCTTATCAGGACGATGATGAAATATTCCGGGGACGGGTTCTCCATGATGATGGTGACTTTTACAGAAAAAAGAAAGTCTACTGTGAAGGAGAACTTTCATTTCTGTTGGATTCTCAGCAGCGGCCATATACATTCCAGGGGGATGTTCCGGAACTTTTTCGAAAATATGTTGAAGGGCATAATGCAAGAGTGGATCCGGAAAAACAATTTGAAGTTGGGGAAGTCACAGTGACAGATCCCAATAATTATATAAATCGTGAAAATAAAAATTATGCAAAAACACTGGATGAAATCAATGAGAATCTGATTGATACGCATGGAGGATATCTCAGAGTCAGATCATCAGGTGGAAAACGGTATCTTGATCTTGTAGAAGAATATGGATCCATCAATTCCCAGGTGATTGAGTTTGGGAAAAACCTGTTGGATATATCAGAGTATATTACAGCAGAGGATGTGTTTACGGTCCTGATTCCATTGGGAGCAGAGCAGCAGGACGAAGATGGGAACAGCATAGGAAGACTGGACATTACTTCCGTCAATGACGGAAAAGATTATATAGAAGATGAAACCGCAATTGCCTTGTTTGGAAGGATTGAAAAGACTGAAATATGGGAAGATGTAACAATAGCATCCAATCTTTTGACCAGAGGAAAAGAATATCTGAAAAAGGGGATTGAGATGGCGGTAACACTGACCATAAAAGCGGTCGATCTGCATTTGTTGGATGTGAACACGGAACGGATCCGATTGGGCGATATGGTGAGAGTGGTGTCGGTTCCACATAAACTTGATAAGTATTTCCTATGCTCAAAGATAGTATATGACCTGGTAAATCCGGATAAAACAGAGTTTACCTTTGGAATCACATTCTCAACCATGACAGAAAAGCAGATCAACAGTGTAAAGGCAGCTCAAAGCACGGCATCCAGCGCACAGAACTCAGCCAATTCAGCTCAGGACAGCGCCAATCAGGCAAATCAGGCAGTAGAAAAAGTTGAGATAGTAATATCTCAGATGCCGACAGATTACGTAAAAACATCAACCTTTGAGGATTATAAGAAAGAGGTAGATAAAAAGATATCTACAGTATATCGGTATAAAGGAAGCGTGGCCAACTATGCTGCATTGCCTATTGTAAACAGAGAGGTGGGAGATACTTATAATCTGCTGGACAATGGAGCAAATTATGCCTGGACAGATTCTGGATGGGATAAGCTGTCAGAGACAATAGATCTGTCAGGGTATGCCGAGAAAGATGATGTGCCGGCTAAAGTGAGTGATCTGGAGAATGATTCTGGGTATATGACCGGGACGGAAGTGGCAGCAGGATATGTGGATAAGGATACATATAATGCTCTGGTTAAAAGAGTAAGGATATTGGAAGGAGGAGAAACATAATATGGCGGATATACAGAATTTGCTGCAGCAGTTGCTTAATGCAGTATACGGGAAAGATGTAAGGCAGGCGATCCATGATGCAATTGAGAAGTGCTATTATGATGGTAAAGCTGGGGCGGTTGATCTTGAAGCAAGACAAAAAATAGATGTTGCAAATGCGAGGATTGACAATTTCACCGCTTTGTCAGAAGGAAGTACAACTGGGGATGCTGAACTTCAAGATATTCGTGTGGGTGTTAATGGTGTAATATATGGATCAGCAGGTACAGCAGTAAGAAAACAGTTTGAAAATTTGGAAAATATATATGTTGAGAAAAATTGGGGACTTGCCAACGGTGGAAAATATCTTGGAATCAACAGGGAAGGTAATGTTTGTGCTGTAGATTTTTCATCTGATTCAAGTGGAACAGGGGGAATGGATGATATTTTTTCAGGATCTTATGATTTGAATTGGATAGAAGATGAATATGTTTCAGCAAATGGAGAAATAAAAACATATACAGGATGGAAAAGAACAGATTACAATGTATGTTATGGTGCTGAAAAAATTTTTATAACAACAACCATAACAACACAATATAACTGTTTCTATGATGAGCAAAAGGTATTTATATCCAAGTTTTCTGTTTCTGTGAATAAAGAAGGTCAAGAAATTACAGTGCCGGAAGGAGCAGCATATTTCATTTTAAGTTGTGATTCTACCGCAGAAATGACCGCAACGCAGGGCGATTCAAGTGGAAATACATCACAGGAATACGCAGGAATGTCAGAAGATTTCAAGGCATCTGTTACATCTGCCATTTCTTATATTACAGAATACCTTGATAGTGAACCTGCCTCATTTGCGATTGCACAATTAAATGATATTCATTCAGTTTTCAGCGGTGAAGAACCTAAATTTATCAAGAACAATAATGTTAATCTTTCACGATTATTAATATTGGGTGATGTTGTAAACACTTATAATACCGAAGAATATAATTCGGCGGTAGAATACATTTCTGGTGCGAAAGGATTAAATACGCTTATTACAACAGGAAACCATGAATGGGCGAATTACGCTGATGGAGAAGCAATTCCTGATAAGTGGTATAAACCATTGCTTTCTAGTGATTGCAAGTTCTTTTCAAAACCAAGGGGATTTGCTTATTACAGTGATGATAACAAAAATAATGTGCGTTATATATGCTTAGATTTAAGCTATACAAAAAAGCAACTTAACGGACAAGAAATTCCAGCAGAAGAAGTGGATTTTGTGGCAAGATCATTGGAAACATCTGATGATCGAGATATTATTCTTTGTGGTCATACACCAATAGGTTCTTTTTATTTACTTTCTGATACTAGCAATGCGATTACCACAACAACAGTTGCAAATAATGCAATGCTTACAAGCGTAATAAATAACAAGAAATGTTTTTCAGACATGACATAGAAAAAGTCCCGTTTTCACGAGACAGTCTGGAAAATATTTCTTTTGAACCGAGTCGGCACCCGTC
>SFGF01000168.1 GCA_004556655.1 Lachnospiraceae bacterium
AAACTGGAAGAAAATGATCCAGATTGCAGTTAATATGGGAGTACCGGTTATCAACACGGAGCTTTCCGGTGATCCGAATCAGGCAGAGATCTGTAACGGTATGTGGTTCCGTTCTATGGAAGAACTGCTTCCGATTATTGAAAAAGAGGGACTGCGTGTGGAAATTCAGTCTCATCCGTATGATTTCTGTGAACTGAATAATGAGACCTGTGATATGGTGAAATCTTTCCGTTCTCCGAATCTGGGATATGTGTACTCCTCACCCCATGGATTTTTCTATGATGAAGGTAAGGGAGATGTCCGTTCTATGCTGAAATATGCAGGGGATGAACTGACCCATGTATTATTTGCAGACACCTTTAACCAGACTCTGGACTGCCGATATATCGCAAATCCACCGTGGCTGAATGCAAGAGGAAAAGCCGATGTGACTATTCACCAGCATCTGGCAATGGGTGAAGGTGATGTGGACTTTGATGGTATTTTTGAGACGCTGCGGGAGATGGATTTTGCCAATAAACAGCTGAAACCCAATGCACCGAAAGTGGGCGGAGACAATATTGCCTGCGTATCCATGTTCGGATTCCCGGAGAAAATGAACAAACAGGCACCGGAAGCAAGGGAGAGAATTGAGAGGGAATTGTTGTAAATTAAGAAAGAGCTTTTCGAAGTAAAAATAGTTCTATGCGGAAAAAATATTCCTCCAGATATGCGATTTTTTATTTTCGAGTATCTGGAGGATACTCGTAATTATGTCTCGATTTTCCATGATGTTCCCCTGATTTGCAAGGGAGTACCTTCCTCCATGATTTCGAATCCATGTTTTTCATAGAAACTTACATTTTTCTTTTCATCGGGAACTACATCTACATATAAAAAATTAGAATATTCATTTAAGAGGTGTTTTAGCAGTGTCGATGCAATTCCTTTTCCCTGATAGGCCGGATTTACTAACAGGCAATCTATGGTGGCCTGCCATATACCGTCATCCAGACCTCTGATAAGGCCTACCAGCTTATTTCCATCCCATGCGGAAATGACTTTACTGGAATTGTGTAACGCTGTCTGCAGTTTTTCGGGAAAGTTACCGGAAAACCATTCTACTGACATAAAAAGTTCCTGCAGCTGGTCTGATTCAAAATCCTTTATTCGTTTATATTCAATCATATATGTTCTCCATTGGTTTGATATTTGTAAATATAGTATACCATATCATTTAATATCAGTCATAGCAATTTTGTGACATTAAAAAGTCGGTATCCACCCTATATTTTGCAGGAAATGACAGTAGAAAATCCAAAAGAAATATCATATAATTCGCATCAGAAAGAAAAAATGTGATATTCCCCGTAGGTTTTCTGAGACATCTGGGAGAAGAATGGGAGTGGAGAAATGAGACGGTTGAATAATATTCCAACAAAGCACCAGTATTCTGCTGTTCAGGCTTTATATTGGATGACAAGCTGTGCGATGGGAGGTTACGCAGCGGTATTCCTTCAGTACAAAGGATTATCTAATACATTGATAGGAATTGTTGTAGGAGGGGCTGCGTGCCTTTCCATGGCTGTCCAGCCGCTTGTGGCACAGATTACAGAGACAGTTCCTTTTTTGACAGTAAAGAAGATGATTCAGCTTTTGATTCTCTGTATGACGGGGCTTTATGCTGCACTGACTTTCCTGCCTCTTCCGATCGTGGGGGTCATGGCTGTATATATGGCCATGAATACACTGAACTACTGCATGCCTCCGTTGTTGAGTGCGATGGGTATGGAATTTATCAACAGAGGATATTATCTGGACTTTGGACTTTCCCGGGGAATCGGATCCATAGCATATGCATTTTGTGCGGCGGCGGTAGGATTTATTATTGAGAAATTCTTTCCGGGTGTTCTGGGATATATTTATATATTATTTGCAGCTCTTCTTATGCTGGCGGTTTCTGTGATGAAAGATCTGGGAAATGAAAGAAGAACGGTGAGAAAAGATCCTCGTCTGGATACAGAAGAGGGTATGTTGCAGATTGTTATGAAAAATCCGGTGTTGTTGTCCTTGATGATCGGATTTTGCCTGACCAATATGAGCAATGCCGCAGCCTGTACCTATATGGTAAATATCGTAAAAAATCTGGGAGGAACAGATTCTCTTCTGGGAATTGCCAACTTTGTTTCGGCAGCCAGTGAAATGCCGGTGATGCTTTTATTTGCCTGGATGTTGAGAAAAAGAAACTGCATTCAGCTCTTGAAAATCAGTGCTTTGTTTTATGTGATAAAACCGATTGTGCTTATGACTGCGGTAAATCTTCCGATGGCATTTCTGGGATGTGCGATGCAGGGAATGTGCTTTGGCTTGTTTACGCCGGCTGCGGTGTATTATGTAAACAGTACAATTGCCCCGGAAAAACGAGTCAAAGGGCAGGCGGTATTCAGTATGATAACTTCCGGTGCAGCAACCTGTGGAGGAAACCTGTTGGGCGGATGGCTGCAGGATACATTTGGACTTAAGATCATGCTTGCGATCTGTGTGGTCATGGCATTTGCCGGGATGCTGGTGGTTGCTTTTCTGAAAGAAGAAAATACGAAAAGACATGAACTGCCATTCAGGGTGAAAATGTGGAGATACTTCCAGAGACGGAAAAAGAGAATGGCATAACCGGACAGGGGACAGACCCAATGTCGTTTAGTTAACAATAAAAGAAACGATTCCTGTCCATATAAGTTATTACTGATTTTACTTTAAATACTTATCATGA
>SFGF01000169.1 GCA_004556655.1 Lachnospiraceae bacterium
ATACGCAGATACCACAATGGGTGTTAGATGAATTGAGGCCTAAAAATATGAAAAAGCTGATGAAACTTCTTTCTGAAGCAGAACTTCCACATCCACATGGTAAAAAGTTTTCTAAAATGAAGTTTTTACTTTTTCAGACCGCGTTATATGATAACAAGAGTGATATGATGCAAGTGATATTCCCAGGCAGGCAGTGGATGGAAGAGAGATACAACTGTGACTCTGTTATTCAATTAATGACTTGCACTGTTATTAGGGTGTTAGATTTGATTGGTATAAGGAAAAAGAAGAGATGAGTTTAGTTGGATATAGAGGTTAAACAATAAATGAAAAAGTATAGGAAGATAGCTGTCGATTTATTAGTAAACATAATTTCATATGGCCTTCCAATTGTGTTATTGCAATTCCTGTTGTTACCAAGTAAGCGCTTAAATTCTGGGTAACTAGCTATCGTCTTCCAAATACCTCATAATGATTGTAAGTAGATTTTTACTCCATTTTTATGGTAGAAAGTAAAATGCTTCAAAACGTTCCCTGGATGAATGGATGGAAATGGTGACAGTCTGCAGGCAAAGTGGTATGACGGATGCGGACTGGTGTGCAGAACACGGAATTGCTCCCAGCAGTTTCTATAATGCAGTTACCAGGTTGCGAAAACAGGCCTGCCAGATACCAGATCCGATTAAAAAAGCCAGTACTCTGGATCTTACATCCCGTAAACAGGATGTGGTCCGGATTGCTATAGAACCGGAGAATTCTCCGGAAGAACTGCTTCCAAATCCCATGGACAGTTCTATGTACCTTGACAATTCATATACGATTGAAATCGAAACGAATGGGATACTGATTCGCATGAGCAATTCTGTCCAGCCATCTCTTTTAAATCTGTTGCTGAATGCATTGAGGAATCCTGTATGTTAGCGGATATTTCAAACGTCGATGCTATTTACATTGTATGTGGCAGAACGGATATGCGTAAATCTATTGATGGCCTGTGCGCGATTATTCAGGATCAGTTTTCCATGGAGCTTGATCATTCACTTTACCTTTTCTGTGGTCGCAAATGCGACAGGATCAAAGCAATTCTGAAAGAACCGGATGGGATTGTCCTGATCTATAAAAAGTTGACGGCATCCCAGGGTTCTTACCGATGGCCAAGGAACAAATCTGAAGTGCGGAATCTCACATGGAGGGAGTTTGACTGGCTGATGTCTGGCATTGATATCGAACAGCCAAAAGCAATAAAAACCACCTGATCCAAGACTAAAATAGTGCACATAAAAGTGCTGCTTTTCCTTGTATTTTCGGCACTTTCAGGTCTGTTGGAAACGTTGTTTTACTGGGCTTTTCCTGCTCTTTTTGGTATAATAAAGGTATTAAAAACAGGAGGGGAAAACCGTGGCAGACAGTTCCAAAGATCTCCAGCTGCGTGAGCTGAAAGATATGATCACCGATCTGAAACAGATGATAAAAACGCTTCAGGCAACTGTCGATGCTGCCAACAAACGGGAAGAAGCACTTATTCAGGAACGTGATAACCTGAAAGATGAAATCGCACTTCTTCGTAAGAAGTTATTCGGTTCTTCCAGTGAAAAATCTCCTGTTGATTTTCCGGGCCAGCTGAATCTTTTTAATGAAGCTGAAATGGAACAGAATCTGGCTGCCATCGAAGCTGAGAAACTCTCAGATTCACTTGCTGAATCCGCAACAAAAAAGCATAAAGCCAGAACCACAGATGCAGACCGTTTTAAAGGAATCCCAGTCACCCGCAGATACCTTGATCTTTCAGATGAGGAAAAAGTCTGTCCTATTTGTAATACCCCATTGAAAAAGATCGGTGAGGAGTTTGTGCGTAGGGAACTGGTTTTTATTCCGGCTAAGCTGCGTGTGATTGAATTCTACAGTATAAACTATGCCTGTCCCAACAATAGCGAACATGCGCTTCCTGTTATCCGAAAAGGAAAAGACGGAAAACCACACATGCTTTACGGAATGGCATCTGCGAATACCGTTGCATGGGTTATGTACCAGAAGTTCTGTAACAGCATGCCATACTTCCGTCAGGAAAAGGAATGGAAACAATACGGAGTCTCTATTACAAGAGCAACCATGGCAAACTGGGTGATCCGTAATTCCCAGGCATTTTTCCTTCCGATGTATGAATACTTTCATCGGAAACTTTTAGAGCGTAAATTCGCAATGGCAGATGAAACTCCCTTGCAGGTGTTACAGGAACCAGGACGCCGTGCACAGACCAAGTCTTATATGTGGCTGTTTCGCAGTGGAGAAGATGGAGAAGCGCCAGTCATCATTTTTAAGTATTCAGAAACCCGTGCTGGTGACACTGCGGTTGAATTTCTCCAGGGTTTAAGAGGATACCTGATGTGCGACGGATACAGCGGCTACAATAAGGTCCCAGATGCAAAGAGAACAGCTTGTTGGGCACATATCCGCAGGTATCTGACAGACGCCATTCCCAAAGGGAAAGAATTGGATTACTCCCAGCCTTCTGTACAGGGAATCATGTATATCAATCAACTTTTTCATATGGAAGAAGTGATCAAAGCGAAACAAACTTCCTTCGATGCTATCAAGAAGGCTCGTCTTGAAAAAGAAAAGCCGATAGTAGAAGGCTTTTTGTCGTGGCTTGATAAACAGAACCCTGTACGCGGATCCAGAATGGATAAAGCAGTTACCTATATCAAAAACCGCCGCTCCTATCTTGCAACTTACTTTGAAGATGGCAGATGCAGCTTTTCCAATAACCTTAGTGAAAACGCTATTCGCCCATTTACTGTAGGGCGGAAAAACTGGCTGTTCTGCGACACACCAAATGGGGCACAGGCAAGTGCTATCGTATACACGATGGTAGAAATGGCAAAAGCGAATGGAGTAAACGTCTACCACTACCTTACCTACCTTCTTGAACATCAGCCAAACGATAAGATGAGCGATGAAGAACTGGAGGCGCTGGCGCCATGGAATGAATCTGTCAAAGCGGAAATCGCACAGCGGGCAGATGACGCAAACCAGCAATAATCGTATATGAATTGTCAAGGTACTCCGGTCACTGAAAGGTGACCGGGAATTTTTATATCAACGGCTAAAATTTAAGCGCTTAC
>SFGF01000170.1 GCA_004556655.1 Lachnospiraceae bacterium
CCGGCTACGATTGAGTTTGAATAGTAGGCGGTGGGCCGGAAAGCCTTATTTTACGGGGCTTCCGGGCTTCGGCCTTTGAAAATTGCATTTTCATTGCATTTTTTAATTCACCTGCTTATGATACTCGGCTGTGAACTGATTGCTTGTGTAATCAGCCACACTTTCTGTTGCAGGTGTATAGGTAAGTTTTCCTGTCAGCTTCTTTGCTACTTCAAAGTTGCTGTTTGGATATAAATGCCCATAGGTTCCCAAAGTCGTTTGGATTTTTTCGTGGCCTAGACGGTCTTTGATGATTAATGGGTTTTCTCCCATGCTGATTAACAGGGAAGCGTGGGAATGCCGTAAGGCATGAATTTTAATACGGTGGACACCAGCAAGATTTGCCAGCTTTTCGAGGGCTCTTGGCAGAGTTGTCTTGCTGGTGGGCGTTCCGTTATAGCTTAAAACAAAATTACATTTTGGTAGAACTTTCTGTTGAACTTCTTTCCATTCTTTCAGTTCTTTGATTGTATCATCATCTATAACGATATCCCGAATACTAGCCTGCGTTTTTGTCTCTACAAATTTATAGTCGGTCATGGTTTTATAGTAAAGATTCTTGTTGATGCTGAGAACACCTGTCTCAAAATCAATATCTGACCATTGCAGTGCTGCCGCTTCTCCGATTCGCATTCCAGTCATAAATAACAACCAGTAGGAAATGAACAGATAGTGTTCATAATAATCTCCCTTATACAGAAGAGAAATGACTTTCTGGAATTCTTCCAGTGTCCAGAAATCGATTTTCGGTTTTCTACTTTTGACATTTCCGATCATTCTGGCCGGATTTTTCTTTGCAAGTCCCAGAACAATAGCTCTGTCAAATGCGACTGCAAGCATTCCCTGTATAATCCTCACATAATTTGGGCTGTAGTTTTTTGCCAGTTTTAATTGCCAGTTTTGCACATGAATTGGCTCAATTTTGTCAGTATTCATCTTATAGAAATAGGAAAAGTGTTTTTCAATGGTAGCATACCTGTTCTTGTATGTACTTTCTTTTACCTGGGTTTTATACCAGGGAAGATAAATCTCCTGAATAAATTTTTTGAAAGTCACTTCCTCTTTCTTTTCCGTAAGCTCATCTGGTGTAGACAGAATAAGCTTTGAATATTCTGCCCGAGCCTCTTTCTTTGTTGCAAATCCACTGCGATATTTTTGTATTTGTTTCCCAGTTACAGGGTGTTTTCCTAAGTTCGCCCTGAAATAATAGGTTCCGTTAGTTGCTTTTTTGATTGGATCTTTTGCCATGGTTACACTCCTTCTCTAATGCAAGAAGTACACTTAGTTTTCAGTATCTGGCAAAGTGATTCCCAATAATTCCTCAACCGCTTCCTTTGGTACCCTGTCCAGTTTCTTTGATTGATAATATGTATGGCCTTTGGCAATCATCAGCTTTTTCGCTTCTCGGATAATATCTGCTGAAAAAGAAGGACCATAACCTAACTTTATCAAATCACTTTTTGTTACTGTAATCATTCTGCTCCTTTCTATGGACAGGATAAAACTTCAATACCTGTCCATTATTATATCAAGTTTAGAGTAATTTTACTATTGTAAAATAGCCTGACGAAAAATGGTGTAAATCTCCCAAAAGCCAGTTCCTATGCCCTTCCCGGCCACGTAGAAGGCGTTACTATGTAATCTTAAAGCTGCAGGCACGCAATAAACGTAAGCACTATCTGCAGCACCTATATCAATCTTCTGAGAGGTGTATGCAATTATCAAAGTACAACTGGGGTCTTACCCATTTACTTAGAAATAGTCATAGAATTTTAAATATTGGAAAAAAGCAGAAAAAAAGCTGCCGTAATACAGGCAGCCGATAAGACATTAAGAATGTTTTTCAGTTAATCGTTTGAGAATAGAGAGGATGGCCAGCATATCGTCTTCGTCCAATTGTTTTAATAATTCATTGGCTTTTTGATACAGAGGCAGATCATGAAGCCTTTCATCAAAGAATTCCTGAGGTGTGATTTCAAAATAGCGGCAAATTTCATAGAACTGGCTCATGGAAGGCAGAGAACGTCCGGAGCTGATATTCTGGATGTAACTTTTATTTTTACCAAGATCAAGACTCATCTGGTATTCCGAAACATCTTTTTTAATGCGCAGTTCGGTAATGCGTTCTGCGATAAATTTTTCATCCATCTGTCACACCTCCATTTTCCTTTATTTTAAACTATTTACGAAAGTGAAATTACGGATTAAAATAGGTGTATTAAAGATATAAAGAATAATATTATTGATTTTAACCGTAATTTACGGATACAATACATTGCATCAAGTAAAATGGTGGGCTTTTGGCGTGTTACAGACGTAAAAAGCAAGATAAAAAATGTGTTGCTTATGTGATTTCGGGGTATGATGTAATAGAGGTGAGTCAGATGAAAGTAATCGGAACAGAACAGGAAATTGAATGGATTAAAGAAGCCTTGCAGAACAACTGTGAGGGATGTCCCCTTTCTGCATTGTGTGCAGGAGCTGCTAAGAAAGACAGTGAACAGTACGGAAAGGTAAAACAGACATGTAAAGAATTCCTGGGTGAGCATATTGTCTTTATTACAGAAAACAATATATAGTACAGGGTTGTTTCATGAAGAATAATTGATAATAATAAATACTGCATTTTTACGAGGGATAGGGAAGCTATACATATTTTCCATATCCCTCGACTTTTT
>SFGF01000171.1 GCA_004556655.1 Lachnospiraceae bacterium
CAATTTTCAATTGTTCCCCTATATAATCCATGTTACTGTCTCATATTAAATTCTACATCATCCTGTGCTGTTTTTAATTCAGAATCAATATCTGCTCCTCCAAGAATATTCCCAACTACTGTAGCTAAAGCAGTATTAGCTTCTGTATAGTATACACCCAAATCTACAGTTGGCACCTTTGAAGCAAATTCCGCAATCAACTTGTAAACCGCTTGGCCTCCATAGTATTCCTGTGGCTCAGCATATACTTCACTTTCACTTGCTGGTAGCCATGTTGAAATTGCACCTGCGCCTGGAAGAATAGTATCATATAATTCTGTGCTTCCAGCAAAAGTACTTCCAAGAAAATCTGTTGCAAGTTCTACGTTCTGACAGTTTGATGTAATTGCCCAAGTGGATCCACCCTGATTTGTGTAGTTTGTAGCACCTTCTACACCTGGTAATGACGGGATATTAGTAATAGCCCATTTTCCTGAAAGATCCTCCGCACTCTGAAGCTGTACCATAATCCAACAACCATTAATTACACCTGCTGTTTTTCCGCTTGTAAATGTAGCCACATATTCATCCCAGCTATTTCTAACATCCATTACATGTTTGTCAGCCATTTCCTTATAAATTTCCAAACACTGTTTTAAATCTGCATTATTTGCGATATTTGGTGTTCCATCTTCATTCCATGTACTCTTACCTGCTGATTGCATCATCTGATAAATAAGATCTGATCCACCTGTCTGAACAGAAAGAAGAGAATATCCTGTTTTTTCATAAACATCTTCACCAATTTCAATAAATCTATCCCAATCAATATCGGTCAAATCTTCAATTGTATATCCTGCCTCTTCAAGAATATCTGTTCTATAAATTGCAACATCTGCTCCATTATCAAATGGTACACCGTAATTTTTTCCATCAACAACAGAAGCTGTTAATTTACCTTCTGCAAATTGCGAAAAGTCAATCCCACAATCCGTTATATCCTGGAACAATCCATCATAAATGGTTACATATTTCTGATATGCATAATCCTGCATTAAACAAATATCTGGGAGCTGCGAAAAATCTCCAGAACCAATAATTGTTCCCAACTTAGTTTGTAAATCATCCCATGTAATCTCTGTTGTTTCGAGCTTGAAATCTGGATTTTTCTGCTGATAAATTTTTGCTGCTTCTTCCATAGCATAAAGATTGAACTGCGAATCCCATGCCCATACAGTAAGCGTATTTTCATCTTTTGCAGAACCCTTCTCGCTCTTAGAGCCTCCACATGCAACTAAACTGAGCATCATAACAATCACTATACAAACTGCCATAATTCTTTTACCCATCTTTTTCATAAAAGAAACCCTCCTTTATTGTATAATACTTCTCGGAATCTTCACCCCTTATTCCATAAGGCTTTCAGAATCCCTATTTTAAAAATCACCCACTTTTTTTGTCGAAAACACTTGACAAATCTCCCAAAATTTGCGGCGAAGCCGATTGATTATATTCTATTTCAATCGACTGGAGGCGATTATTATGTTACCTGTTAATACCGGTGGCCATGCCGCTTATTAAGATACTTTCGTATCTGAATTCCTTAAATTTTATCCTGACCCTTTTGCACTCTCTAAAAGTACTTGGGATTATATCGTGCAGTTCTAGTTTCTTGACTTCCATCACTATCTGGTGCCGCATGCTCAGGGAAACTCCTCTCTACGCTATCTTAAGTGGATTCCCCTTCGGGATACTCTAAAAAGAAAGGCGATAAAACTCCTTGCGATTCTTCAAGCATCGCTTCTAAACTTCTTCCTTTGCTGGAACGCTGGCAGTTGAAACCGGAAAATCCTTTTTTTCTTATTTTCCGGCTCTATAAACAGCAGTTCCTAAGTATTTCTGTCCGCAAAGGGCTGATTGATCCGTACCATCCGGCTCTTGCCGATGACGGCACTCCTGTCCGCACTTCCGCATAACAGCGAAAAAAGCGAACCTGCGATTGTAAGGAAAACGGCTGTTTTTCCTGTAACTGTAAACGTCAATACTCTCAGCCTGACTGCAACTGGGGATGGGACTCTCATCGGGAATACTATTTCTTCGGCTGCCACCTCTACATGTATGTGGCATCCGATTCCTACAGCGACCTCCCGATATTCCCACTTTTGGAACGGGCTTCCCGGCATGACATGCTTTCACTTCTCCATTCCTTTTTGACCATGAAGGCATACCTTCCGGAATTCCGCATTGAAAAACTTCTTCTGGATTCCGCACAAGATACTTACCCTGTCTATAAATACTGCAGACAGGTAAATATCACACCCTTTATTGACCTTAATCCCGGTCATACCGGACATTTTACTTATAAGGATGATTTCACCATTGATGACGATGGTGTCCTGATCTGTAAGATGGGCTTACGTATGCATAAGGATGGATATGAGGCTGCCAAGCACCGGGCAAAATGCCGGTGTCCAAAAGCCAATCGGAAGTACGGCTGCTTCTGTGAATATCCCTGTTCACCGGCGAAATACGGCAGGACCGTACATATCTTTACCGACGACAATCCAAGATAGAATTTTTCAAGGCATAGTACCCGCTATGTCCAACGTTTATGTCCATTTCTCACAAATTTCTTTTCCTGCACGATATTCAGTTGTCAATTTTCAGTTGTGATCTCATTCATTGAGATTCCGAGAAGTTATTATAGTCCGTTTTTATGGATATG
>SFGF01000006.1 GCA_004556655.1 Lachnospiraceae bacterium
CACCATTATAAAGTAAAAAATTAAACGCATCCGCAAATATGTATGGATCACTTATATAATCTTTTGTGACTGTATCTTTGATACCCATATAAAAACACCTCTGACTTAAGTTTTTTCTATAAATTTCACCTATATTTTATCCTGGTCAGAGAAAGTTCTCACCAAAGCCAAAATATAGGTGTTTATCTTAAGTAGAGGTTAACCTGAATATAGTGTATCACATTGTTTGCAATTATGCAATATGCATTTGTTTATTTTATGTTGTTTTTATCAAATATATTTTTACAAATTTAATTCATTTCTTTGCATTTTATTTTAGATTGTTTTCAAAAATTCATTCACCACACGATTAAACTCTTTCGGATTTTTATTCGCAATAAAATGATCCCCTTCAAGAAAAACCAATCGTGCATCCGGCAGGCTTTCTGCAATTAATCGGGTATGGCTTCCTTTAATCATATCTTTTGTTCCTGCAATTACCAGTGTTTTCTTATGCAGATCCGAAAGTTCTTCCGGCCGAACGTTCGGATCATTCACCATCAGCCCCAGCATCTCTGCATTTCTTTTTGCCTTCCTACTTTTCTTTGCAAAAAGATTCGCGAACCAATATCCACATACAATCGGTATCTGCACTCCGGGTTTTACTCCTGATCCATCAAGATTCGCTCCATTCAGTATAAGCCTGTCTACTTTCTCCGGATATTTTATTGCAAAAAGCATAGCAATATTTCCTCCGTCTGAGAATCCCAGAATATGTGCTTTTTCTATCGAATGTTCCTCCATAAATCCATACAGGTCATCTGCAAATTGCCGTATGTTAAACGGAGCTTCGCCTCTGGGCGACTGACCATGTCCGCGGGTGTCTATAGCAATCACTCGGTATTTTTCTGAAAAATACGCAATCTGATGTACGAAATACTCATGATTTTCTCCATTTCCATGCAATAGAATCAATGGAAATCCTGTTCCTTTTTCAACATAATTCAGCTTAATATCCATATTTACCTCTTAATCTGCCTATTTCTATTTTGTTTTCATTCTACCATGTTCTTCCTCTTTTTTACAATAACAGGTATATCCACATGTTATCCTTCCAAGAAAAAAATCTCCGGATCCCACCAATTAGAAACAGTGGAATCTGGAGATTTTTTCTTGATATAAAGTTGTATGACATCCTGGAAATCGATTATTTATTCAATTGCCGCTGTCTCAATAATGAACTTGACGCTTCCGTCCATATCTTTATCCCATCCGTCAAAAGCCGTATAAGATTTGTCTGCATCTACTACTGCATCCAGACGATCCAGTATATTCTGAAGATTACCCTCTACTACATCTGCAAGTTTTTGAATACCTTCTTCATCAAATTCTTTCATTCCATCTGAAAGTTCCGTAGAACCATCCAGAAGTTTTGATGTTCCATCCTTCAGCTCTTTTCCTCCTGCTGCCAGTTTGGATGTACCATCTTTCAACTGAGAAGCTCCGTCCGCCAACTGTAAAATACCATCACTCAGAACTACACCACCGGACTGGAGAGCTTTGCCGCCAATGATCAGTGCACTGCTTCCAGAAACCAGTTTCGCCGTTCCGTCACTCAGCTTAGAATTATTGGCAATCAATGTATCTGCTCCGACTTTCAACTGCTGTGTGCCACCGACCAGAGTATCGGCTCCATCTGCAAGCTGAGAAACACCTTCGCCCAATGCGGCAGCTCCGTCTGCAAGCTGTCCGATTCCGCCATTTAATTCTTTCGTTCCGTCAACCAGCGCACCGGCTCCGGCATTTAAGTCATCATTATTACCGCACAGATCACTGCTTCCCTGTGCAAGTTCGGTCACACTCTTCGATAATTTCTCAGATACCTCTGAAAAATTCTTTAAAGGCTCTGCTGTCTTAGATAAGGCAGACGCTGCGTTTCTTAATGTTTGTGCCCCGTCACTTGCTGTCTGTGCTCCTTCTTTTAATGTTTCCATACTCTCAGCAGCATCACTGAGAGCTGTGCTGTTTTTCAATCCGCTGGTTACCTGCTGCAAACCGCTTTGAATTTTCTGCAGACTGCTCTGTGCAGTATTTACAACATCCGAGCCTGTATCTATGGAAACCTCTGTCTGAACACCCACCTGAATATCGATTTCTCCCAGATTTGCCAGAATGCTCTGTTTCTGCTCTTCTGTCAGACCTACGGTATCCAAAGCTGCCGCCACATGCTGTTTCATCTGATTCAATTGCGCATTTGCCTGGTCATTTGCTTTCTGATTCACCGTACTGTTTTCTTTATCAACTGCTTCCTGAGCTTGTTTCGTTGCTTCACTGTTAATCGTACTGATACCGGTATTTATACCGTCGATCACGTCACTGGTTTGAGACGCCAGGGTGCCGACAGTTCCTGCTGTTTTTTCTAATGTTGCCAATGTATCTCCCAGTTCACCCGCTGCTTTTGCCGCCTGATCTGCACCTTTTTGAAGCTCTCCGGCCCCTTTCACCAGACTCTCGCATCCTGCCTGCAGCCCTGTCACTGCTGATGGAAGCTGTGTCACACCTCCAAGCTGCTCTTCCAGTTCCTTTTGCATCTTCTGAATACCGGCATTCAGTTTATTTGCCCCGGCTGTATATACAGCTAAACCTGTCTGTAGACTTTCGGCTCCATTTTCCAGCTTTACTCCTCCTTCACCTAGTGCAGATACCCCTGCGGTAAGTTCCTCCTTTTTCTCATTCAGCGTATCAATACCTGTTTTCAGCTGTAATGCACCAGCATTTACCTGTGTGATTCCGGAATCCAGCTGACTGGTACCGTCTGTGTAAGATTTTACACCGGTCTGCAGTTCACCGGCACCGCTTCCCAGAGCCTGCATACCTGCAACCAACTGCTCGATACCACTGAGTAATTCTCCTTTGCTGTTGTTCATTTTATCGATGCCATTTTTTAACTTTCCAGTACCCTCATCTGCACTGTTCAGTCCCTCCACAAATTCATCAGCAGAAGAATCCAGTGTCTCAATACCTTCTTTCAATTCCTGACTTCCTTCCACCAACGCTGTGGATGCATCCGTCAACTCGCCAATACTGTCTTTCAGATCCTCCAAACTGTCAATCTCATCCAAGCCCAGATCTTTCAGTGTACCTGTTGTGGCAACTGTCGCAGTCAATGCCAGAGAAAAATCCTCCACATCTGCGATTATTTCCACATAATCCGGTATCTCAGTATCTTCCATCCCTTCCACATCAGAAAGCTTCAGACTGTCTGCCAATCCCGGAAAACCGATTCCCATTACAATTTCATTTTGTCCATCAGAAATCACTTTACCATTTTTCACTTCCACATTTGAAAATTTATCCGACGGAAGAATCATTCCGGTAGCCATCATAAACGGTACATGAATCGTTTCCTCTTTCCCGTCAATTTTCACCGTTTTTTCTGCTTTATTTTCATAATCAATACGGATTTTCACATTTCCGCTCTTTCCTGCAAGTTCAGATGGCTGAATTTCTTTTCCTTCCAGATAATACGTGATTTTCACAGCCACAGGAAGCTCCTGGCCGGTGGTTCCCTGATAATAAATATCATTGCCTCCTGCATTCCAGGTAATATTTCCGTCGCCATCCTGCGTAAATGTTTCATCACCCTTCACATTCTGTATCTCTGTAAGTTCACTCTTATCCGTCAGTGAAGCTTCCTTTTCTCCATTTTTCAGCCAGTTACTCACGATTACCTGCTGCTTATTTCCATTGCCATCCGCAGTCACATAGACTGTCTGCTCTTTCTCCGGTACAGCTGCTGACACGGTTGTAACCGGAACAGTAACTGTTAATGCTGCCGCCATACATGCCATCATTGCCTGAACATATTTTTTTCTCATGAAAAATTCCTCCTCGTTTTAAGTTTAAATAATTACGGATTGTTTCGCTGCAAGCAGTGTTTAAAATTCTTACTGGTCTTACAAATCAGCCCGTCAAACAGCCAGAACATGGCAGGCAGGAACAGTAATACTGCACACATGCTGATCAATGCCCCTCTCGCCATCAGAAGGCAAAGAGAACTGATCATATCAATTTTCGAATACATACCAACACCAAATGTAGCTGCAAAGAAACTGAATGCAGATACCATAACCGGTCGTCTGCTGCTCTCATGTGCTATTAAAATCGCTTCTTTTTTACTCTTTCCTAAACCACGTTCTTTCTCATATCGGCTGGTCATCAAAATTGCATAATCCACAGTCGCACCCAACTGAATCGTACCGATTACAATAGAAGCAATAAATGGAAGTGTTGTTCCCGTAAGGTACGGAATTCCCATATTGATAAAAATTGCTCCCTCAATGACCAATACCAGAATCACAGGAAGGGAAATAGATTTAAATACAAACAAAATAATCACAAATACCGCCAGAATGGAAACTGCGCTTACCACTGCAAAATCATGAGCTGTAATTTCAATCAGGTCCTTTGTACACGGTGCCTCGCCTACCAGCATGCCGTCAGGATCATACTCTTTCAGCACTTGATTCAATTCATCAATCTGATGATTCACCTCATCAGAAGCCACCGGATACTCATTCATGACTAACATCAATTCATATTGATCACTTTCAAGTATTTCCTTAATATCGTCAGGTATCATGCTCATAGGAAATGTTGGTCCGATGATGCTTTCCAGTCCCAGAACACGTTTTACTCCGTCTACCTCTTCCATTTTCTCAATCATCTGATATTTTTGCTTCTCAGGAATCTCTTTATCCAGAAGAATCATGTGGGCGGCACCCATATTATATTCTTCCTGAAGTTTTGTATTTGCCTGTATACTTTCCAGATCATCCGGAAGACTGGAATCCAGATTGTAATATACATTTGTATTCGCCTGGAAATAGGCAAATGGGATAAACAGTACAATAAACAAGACCACAAAAGCCGTATGATGCTTAACAATAAAATCTGTCGATTTTGAAAACTTCGGAATCAGCTGTCGATGTTTTGTCTTTTCCAATGCTTTATCAAAAATCATAATCATGGACGGAAGAACTGTTACACAACAGATCACGCCAAAAACTACTCCCTTTGTCATAACGACACCCAAATCCATGCCGAGCGTAAAACTCATAAAGCAAAGCGCAATAAAGCCTGCGATAGTAGTGATGGAACTTCCCACCACTGACTTAATCGTAGCCGCAATGGCCTGTGCCATAGCTTCCTTGTGATCCTCTCCGTATATCGTTTTCTTTTCCTGATAGCTGTGCCAAAGGAAAATAGAATAATCCATAGTGACACCAAGCTGAAGTACTGCACTTAATGCTTTCGTAATATAAGAAATTTCACCTTTAAATACATTTGTTCCCATATTATAAAGAATCGCAATACCAATACTCAGCAAAAACAAGATCGGGATCAGATACGATTCCATGGTCAAAGCCAATACGATGCAGGAAAGAATTACTGCTATTACTACATAAATCGCAACTTCTGATTCTGCCAAATTTTTCGTATCTGTTACAATTGCTGACATTCCGCTCAGGAAGCATTGCTTTCCTGCAATCTCACGAATATTTTCAATGGCATCCATTGTCTCATCAGCCGAAGTTGTTGTATCAAAAATAATGAACATCATCGTAGAATCATCAGAATTGAATGCTGTTCTGATTTTTTCCGGAAGCATTTCCATAGGAATACTGATATCAGCAAAGCTGTCATACCATACCACTTTCTCGACATGCTCCACATCTTCAATCTGACTTTTCAATTTAACTACGTCCTTGTTCTCCATTCCCTCGCAGATAAACATGGAGTATGCTCCTGTTCCAAATTCATCCACCAGAATATCCTGCCCTTTCATTGTCTCGATTTCTTCCGGCAGATAACATAGAATATCGTAGTTTACTCTGGTCTTGATATAACCAATCGTTGCCGGAATCAACAATAAAATGCTGATAATAAAAATCGGGATTCGGAATTTTACGATTTTCCTTCCCAGTTTTTCCATGATGTTGCCTCCCTTTTATCAATTTATGACCTTTGGTCATTAAATGTTATACTTCAAAAATGACTTTTGGTCAATAGTATATATGCAACATTTTTGACCAAAAGTCATTTTCTTTTTTATGCAAAACAACAAAGTAAAAAAATATAGCTATTTACAATTGACTTTCAGTCATTTTCCTCTTTATAATGTACATAATTCCAAAGTTTAGTTAGGTGTCAGAACTGGTTTACAAATCGTTTCGCACTTAAACAGCGTTCAGAAAGGATTTTGATTTTCATGGGAAAAGTAGATAATAACAAACAACAAAAAAGGGACTCCCTCCTGGAATCCGCTTTTTCTCTGTTTATAAATAATGGGTTTAATAAGACTTCCATCTCCGACATTGTAAATAGTGCAGGTGTGGCAAAAGGAACTTTTTATCTGTATTTTAAAGACAAGTATGATATTCGCAATCATCTGATCGCCCACAAGGCCAATCAGGTCTTCCAGGCAGCGTATACGGAAATGATTACCCACCCTGAACTCACCCAGTTTGAAGAACAGGTAATGTTCATGATCGATCATATACTCAACCAGCTCGCAAATAATCTCAATCTCGTGAAGCTTATTGCTAAACATTTAAGTTGGGGATTTTTTAAAGATTCTCTCTACTTTACGCCAATCGATGGGACACCCTCGGTCTATGAAATGTATGAAAGCCTGATTCAAAATGCCGAATGTACTTACCGCTCACCGGAACTGATGATGTACACGATCATCGAACTCATCAGCGGTACCAGCTACAATGTACTCCTGTATCAACAGCCGGTAGGGCTGGAAGAGCTGAAACCGTATTTGTATGAGACGGTAAGAGGAGTACTTCGGCAGTATAGGGTGGAATAATAAAAAAATGGGATTCCACATTGAGTGAACAATGGGGAATCCCGAAATAATAAGATTAAATTAAATTGTCAAAGAACCACTATAACCTGTAACAGTTTCTGCATAACCATATTTATCACGCACCAAAGTTTCTGTTTTTGCACGATATGTTCCAGAAGAAAGTCCTGAGACAGTCATCTGTTTTGCTGTACTGGATACATTTGTAGCCGCAGAAGCCGTTCCACTTGAAACAGTTTTCCATGATGATCCTGTATATTTTTGCAAATAAAATGTAACTGTAATGCTTTGAACCGTTGACACACAATATACATCAGCCCTTAATCCAAGTTTAGATGAACTTAATTTTGTCATTGATGTCACTACATTTAAAATATACTGCGTATAAGGAGTTATGGCATCATCAACATTTCCAACGGTTTCATATTCCTCTTCAATCATCTCATACCATTCTATATTATTATTTTCTTCTGCGTATACAGGAACAATCTGTAATAAAAATAACATGCATGACAATATAATAACTATATATTTTTTACTTTTTTTCATATTTACCTCTTTCAATGAAATTCTAAACTTTTTGCTATTTTTTCTACCTCTTTTTCCGAAACGTCACAACTTACTACTAATAAAATATGATTCATTTCAACATTAAATACCAAGCCATTATCTTGAGTGCTTTTATATATCTCAATAATCTGATTGATGTTATCATTTTTTACTTCAATGTATTTTTCTTCTTCACTTACAATTCCTGAAACAGTTTCATCAAATTGCTGTTGTTGCAATATATATATTACATGCTCTCCATCATTCAATTTTATATTTAAGGTATTATAAGTTTTACTATAATTCGCCTCTTCTAAATTAAATTTTTCCGGTATATAAGAAACATAAAACATCGGCATTTTTAATTCATCGCGAATTTGTTGGTATGCTTCATCCAACGAGCTTACTGTAAAATAAATATCGTTTGATTCTTCATCTTCTCCCATATTTACTTCTTCACCTACACTGAATGTCGTATGCTGATTACCATTCACATCAAACATTTTCTGAAACACATCCAGCAACCCTTCCCCCTGGACCTGCACCGCCGAGAAATTCATTCCAATAAACATCACCAACGCAACACCTGCTGCCGCTGCAACAGCTCTGCTGCCCCACCTGAGCAGTTTTTCTTTTCTGCTTTTCTTTTTTTCTTCTCGTTCTACAGTTTCCTCGATGGTTTTTCGAAAGCTTCTGTCCCATTCTTCCGGTATCTCAAAACTCTGTGATTCAGAATCCTTTTCCATTTCTTCCATCATCTCGTCAAAATGTTCCTCAAAATACCGAAACTCAGGGCTGTCTTCTATTTTCTGCTTTCTAATCATCCAGGCCACCTTCCTTCATATGCTTCTCAAGCTTCTTCCTGGCTCTGTAGATTTTACATATCTCAGCATTGTCCTTGGGTTTCTTTACCTCCGGATCTTCCGGTTCCAATGTTTCTCTATAAAGTACCCTTTTCTCTTTGACCGATAGTTGCTCCAGAATACTCAGTGCCGTAACCCTTCCAATTACTGTTTCCTCCGTGGATAACTTTTTCAAGGGAAACAATTCGAATGCTGTTATCTTTTCTGCCAGTTCTTCTCTTTTTACTCTTTTCCGTATGACATTGACCGCCTGATTATATGCCACCGTAGCCAACCAGCTCCATTGAGCTGCTTCATTCCACCCTGCAACCTTTTGAAAATTCACGCTCAACGCTTCCCATACTTCCTGCATAATATCAGGAATCTCGTCTTCCTTTAGCCAAGTGCACTTTTTGCGCAGCAACCAATACATACGTTCCTTATTTTCCTCATAAATCCTTAAATAAATTTCCTCTTCCTTTTTATTCACCGCATTGCCCTCCTTTAAGATAAGCTTATCGGATTTTGAAGAAAATCTCACACCAGACAGAGTAGAAAATAAGAGATTTTAGAGTAATTTGTAACTATCGCAAAGATTTTATCTGCTTACACCTCTCACCTCCCATATTTTATCGAGCAACGCATATGCCAGGCAATAAGCAATCCAAAATCTTCCAGGTTATTCAATTTTTCTAAAATCAACCCCTGCTTTGTTTGAATATCTTCTGCTGAATTTAACGCCGACTCGCTTTATTGTGTATACATAATTCGTATCTACTCAGCGCTGTTAAAATGTTTCAGTTCACAGGCTGAATAATCTTACATATATTTTACCTATGGAACGTTTGTTTTTCAACTATTCTCGGCATTTTCCTCCATAAATCGTCATACACAATTCTACTTAATTCGACATTTCAGTGCATAAATATTCGGTTCTAAAACTCACTTAAGGACTTAATTTTTATCATTATACTGTAAAAAACATAAATAGTAAAATACATTATGACTATTTCATTCTCTAAATCAACTAAAAACTATTGACTTTTATAGAACAACGTGTGCATCCTTCGAAGGGTTTCTGCATCATAGGAAAGTCCGCGGACTTTTCTATGATACAAAAAAAGACCGGAACCTTTTTACAAAAGATTCCGGTGCCCCTGCCAAGGAGTCGAAGCGACGGGATTCGAACCCACGACCTCTGCGTCCCGAACGCAGCGCTCTACCAAACTGAGCCACGCTTCGATTGCTGTTTTCTCATCAGCAATAATGATTCTACCAAAGATTATTCTATTTGTCAACATCAAAAATGATTTTTTGTATTTTCTTGTGTGTTTTCTCTCAAAACATGGAAATAGTTATTTCCCTGCTTCACCCCTGTGGGTATATAAAGAAAAAATTACTAAAAGGATCCTCTTTCAGCGACATATCCGACTGAAATATAGAATTTTTCATCCGGAATTTCTCTATGCAAGAGAAATCATTCTCCAGACCCACCATTTTTTATTTTATGATATCTGATAGAAGAATTACTTTGTATATACCCACACCAAAAATTTTATTCCGCTCCGTTCGGTGTAAACCACATGCGCAGGTCTATCTTTTGTCACAATACTGCCCACGCCGATCACAGAATCATCCCCGTAAAGTTGATTCCATATAAAAAGCAGAGCAAACGCTCTGCTTTTTACTTTTATGTATGTTTAGATATCACAAATACTTGTAGATTATTCCACCAGATATACATCTGCATATTTCAATCCAAACTGTAATGCCTGTGAATGGCTGGCCATCAGGATATCCACATGTCCATATGCAGTTCCCCTGTCTTCTACCGTATAAATATACCCGTTAATTGACAATTTGGTTCCGAACGGAACACCCGCCATAGCTACTGTCCGCCCCGGAGTAGGGGTTGCACCGCTGGCCGTTCCACCGCCAGCCCATTTGCCGCAGCAAATAGAGCATGTACAATATGCTGTCAGTTTAAATCTTCCAAGATATTTGCCTTGTGAAGTATCAATTGTTGTATCTTCTCCCGTTGTCTGATTGTTGGATGAACCGCCTGATGTACCACTATCAGGTTTTGAGGAAGAAGTATTCTGACTGCCGGATTGAGTCTGTTTATTATCAGAAGAGGAATTTTGCTTCTGCTGTGCCGCTTTTTCCGCTGCCGCTTTCTCGGCTGCTGCCTTTTCCGCTGCTGCTTTGGCCGCCGCCTCTTCTGCTGCTTTCTGTGCGGCAAGACGTGCTGCTGCTTCCTCCTCTTTTGCCTGTTTCAAAAGATCATTGATCGCATCTTCCTGTGCACTGATCTGATTCAGCAAAGCACTTTCTGCGGATTCCTGATTCTGTATGTCTTCCTGATATTCACGAATCTGATTATATGTAGCCTGTACCAGTTCTTCCACGGATTCCTGCTTTTCAGCACTTTCCTGCTGAAGTGCGGCAATCTCATCTTTCTCTCTGGCAACTTCCTGTTCTTTCTGCTCTATGGCTTCTTTTGTTTCCTGATAAGCAGTCAGCATATCCCGATCATAAGCTGCCATCTTTGAAATGTTTTCCGCCTGATTCAAAAAGTCAGCAATACTCTCCGACTGAAATAACATACTGGTATAATCGTTCGCAGAATTCTCATACATATACTGGATACGTATCTTCATCGCTTCATACTGCTCTTCTTCATCGGCCTTTGCCACTTCCAGCTCTTCCTGAAGGCCATTCAATTCTTCCTGTTTGGCATCATAATCCCTTTGAAGCTGTTCCAGGCTGTTTTTCAGTTCTTCTAACTGACTGTTCAATTCCTGAAGATAGCTTTCCGATTCCCCTTTTTTTGATTCCAGGTCTTTAATCTTTTGCTGCGTCTCCTGCAGGCTGGACTGATTCTGCTCCTGTCTTGCCTTCGCATCAGAAATTTTCTCCTGTGTAGTTGCCCCATAACCCTGAAGCGTACTTCCGACAAGTAAAAAAGTGGAAAGGACGATGCTGACCATAGTCTTCTTTCTCATAGTAATCCCTCTCAATTTATCAGCTAATATGCATTATAGCATAGATATCGTCAAATGTGAAGAAAAATTTTAACAACTCGTAATACTTACGTAATATTTATCCACTTTTCCACATAGATTTTGACTTATCATCCACAAGATATAGATTAATTTTTTCTCCAACCACCCCAGTATTTGTTTTTCAGAACCCCATTTACCAATTTCCCCCAGCCCAAAGAAAAGTTATCCACACACACTAAAATCCAGCCTTTTTGCCTGGATGACTCCCCTTTTTCTACTAAAATCGTCTCTCCTCTCAGATATCTCTCCACCCGTTCGTCCTCCGGTTTCAGGCGAAGGACACCCGTATACTGATCCGCATTCAGTGTCATGGCAAGCTGTTGAGACGGTTCAAAACGATCCTTTTTCATATCTCCCATATACAGCCCGTTTCTCAAAAAATGAATACCTTGAAGTTTATCAGGAAGCTCCGGAACCAGATAAACTTTATCTCCCCGAATTTCTATCCGCTCCCAGTCCGGTTTCCAGGTACACTCCTCAAAAAATGCCTGTATAATCTGACGGCTTTTCTTATCCGTCCTTTCTATTTTCCGGATCCTTATTTTTTCTTCTGGAATCTCTTCTGCTTTTTTTGCAAGCGCAAGAAAATGCCCCTCCCCATTCATCCTGTGAGGCCAGATTCGTACACATCGGGAAAGTGTCGGATCTCCATTTCCCCACTCAGGGTGACCCTGAGAAAACCCTTCGTAGGATTCCATAGGCAGCAATTCCATTTCCGGAAAATTTTCCAACATCCAGGAAATGCTTCCTTCATTCTCAACCGGTGCAAAGGTACAGGTGGAATACAGAAGTTCTCCGCCGGGACGCAACATTTTTACCGCATTTTTCAGAATGTCTTTCTGAAGTTTCGCAAAATATGCCGGTCTTTCTTCTTCCCATGTTTTGATCACCGCGGGATCTTTACGGAACATTCCTTCACCGGAACATGGTGCGTCCACCAACACCTTATCAAAAAAACCTTCAAAACTTTCTGCCAGTTTTCCGGGGATCTCATTGGTCACAAAAGCATTGGAAATGCCAAAAAGCTCCAGATTTTTCAAGAGTGCCTTTGCTCTTGCATTACTGATATCATTTGCCACCAGCACGCCTTTTCCCTGTAGAGCTGCTCCCAGAGCTGTAGCCTTCCCTCCCGGGGCCGCACACAGATCCAGCACACGCTCCCCCGGCTTTACCGCAAGACGGGAAGCCGGCGTCATGGCACTTGGCTCCTGCAGATAATAAAGACCTGCCGTATAATAGGGATGACGGGCCGGCTGATCCTCCTCCGAATAAAAATACCCATTGAGGATCCATGGTATAGGCCGCAAATGAAAGGATGTATTTGTTTTTAGTTCTTCTCCGGTAACCTTTAAAGGATTCACACGCAGTCCATACTGACGTGTCTCCTGATAACTGTCAAGATACGCCTGATATTCCTCTCCCAACATCTCTCTCATTCTCTTTTCAAATGCTTCCGGCAGTTCCTGTCTCATGATGACCTCCTGTACAACTCATATTCGATATTGGGTATCATACCACATAACCCGCTAAGTCGCAAAGTTTTCTCAAAAAGAAAACGATGACCCCCCAGTCATCGTTTTCCCCGCGTTACCCCATATATGACAATCAGTTACGCTTCTTCTGCAACAGCGTCTTCCGCCATTACTTCCTCATATTTATCCAGAATCAATCTCTGAATCCGTTCTCTGGTATCAGAATTGATCGGATGAGCGATATCTCTGTATTCGCCGTCAGTAGCTTTTCGGCTGGGCATAGCAATAAACAGCCCTTTTTCGCCTTCGATTACTTTAATATCGTGTACCACGAATTCCTCGTCTATCGTGATAGAAACTACCGCTTTCATTTTTCCTTCTTTTGCTACTTTTCGTACCCTAACATCTGTAATATTCATAATAGTGTTCCTTTCATGATCCTTCCTTCAAAATACACATGAACGCTTTAGAGTGCATAGCGCTCATTTTTCTCCACTACAACTTTAATTTCATCTTCTCCGCAGTGATAAGAGTTGGCACGAATCGTATCACGGCTCTCAACAATACAATTTTCAATGTGTGTATTGTCACCAAGATATACATCATTGAGAATAATGGAATTTTTAATTACACAGTTATTTCCTACATATACCTTCTTAAACAATATTGAATTTTCAACCTGACCATTGATAATACATCCGCTGGCTACCAGACTGTTCTTCACAAGACTGCCCGGATTATATTTTGCCGGAGGCAAATCATCAATCTTTGACATAATCGGCGGATACTGATGGAAGAAATAATCACGAACTTCCGGTTTCAGGAAATCCATATTGGTTTTATAATAAGATTCCACTGTAGAAATATTGCTCCAGTAATCGTCTATCTTATATCCGTAAATTCTCTTCAGATTTTTATAACGGATCAATATATCTTTTACAAAATCATGTCTGTCTTCTTGTGCACACCGTTCGATCAGTTCGATCAGCTGACGGCGTCGGATTACATAAATACCTGTGGATACCGTACGGAAACTGGAGATCATAGGTTTCTCCTCGAACTCTTCTATCCTGTGATCCTCATTCATCTTCAGGACACCAAAACGTGTCACATCTTCATCCACAGCCATATCTTTACATACGATGGTAATATCCGCACGTTTCGCGATATGATACTCCAGAACTTTATTATAATCCAGCTTGTACACACCATCACCGGATGCAATCACCACATACGGCTCATGGCTCTTTTTCAGGAAATCCAGATTCTGATAAATAGCGTCTGCTGTTCCCTGATACCAAAAACTGTTATCCGGGGTAATGGTCGGTGTAAATACAAACATACCGCCCTGTTTTCTTCCGAAATCCCACCACTTGGAAGAACTCAGATGCTCATTCAATGATCTGGCATTATACTGTGTCAGTACTGCTACTCTTGAAATATGAGAGTTTGTCATATTGCTGAGGGCAAAGTCGATACTTCTAAAACTTCCCGCAACAGGCATAGCTGCGATAGCTCTTTTGTGTGATAATTCTCTCATTCTGTTGTTATTGCCGCCTGCTAAGATAATTCCCAATGCTCTCATATTATTCACCGTCCTTCTTTACAATTGCGCCGCCGCTTACAAGCTCTCCGCCAGGATAATCCTCTGCTGTTGTCTTGCCGCTGATGGCTGTATTTTTTCCAATTTTCACATTGGACGGAATCACTGAATTCTCAGCGATTGTAACAAGACCAAATGCATAAACCGCAGGTTTCAGCACATTCGGTGCCTCTTCGCCCACGCCCATCACTACGTTTTCACCTACCGTGACATTTTCCGCAATGATCGATTTATCAATCGTACAGCCGGATTCAATCGTAGTTTCTTTCATTATGATAGAATCTCTTACTACACTTCCGGCTTTGATGGTAACTCCGGCACCAATTACAGAATTATGTACTTCACCGTAGATCTCAGCACCTTCACTGATAATACTTCTTTCAACTACGGCTTCACTTGAGATATATTGTGGACGAATGATATCGCCCTTTGTATAAATCTTCCAGAACTCTTCGTACAGATTAAATTCCGGAATAATATCAATCAGCTCCATATTGGCTTCCCAATAGGATCCTAATGTTCCTACATCTTTCCAGTAACCGTTAAACTCGTAAGCAAACAGCCGCTTTCCATTGTCTCTGCAATATGGAAGAATATGTTTACCAAAGTCACAGTTCGGCTGATCTTTCAGTGCCAGAAGTGACTCTTTTAATACAGGCCATGAGAAAATATAAATTCCCATGGAAGCCAGATTGCTTCGCGGATGTTCCGGTTTTTCCTCAAACTCGGTAATCTTTCCATTTCCATCAGTAATCATAATACCAAAACGGCTTGCCTCTTCCATAGGAACCGGCATACAGGCAATCGTAACATCTGCTTTATTTGCCTTATGGTAATCCAGCATAACTTCATAATCCATTTTATAAATATGATCACCTGACAAAATCAGGACATAATCAGGATTATAGGTTTCCATATAAGCCAGATTCTGAAATATTGCGTTCGCTGTACCGGTATACCAGTCACTGTTACCGCTTTTTTCATAGGGGGGAAGTACGGTAACGCCGCCAACATTTCTATCCAGATCCCACGGAATACCAATTCCGATATGCGTATTCAAACGCAACGGCTGGTACTGTGTCAAAACACCTACCGTATCGATTCCGGAATTAATACAGTTACTCAGAGGGAAATCGATTATCCTGTATTTTCCTCCAAATGCTACTGCCGGTTTTGCTACACTTTCGGTAAGAACACCAAGGCGGCTTCCCTGTCCACCAGCCAATAGCATTGCAATCATTTCTTTCTTAATCATGCAATCACCTCTTGTCATATATAATAAAAAATTATAACACACTTTTTATAAATAGTGAACATCTTTTACATATTTTTCTCGTTTTATTTCTTCTTTTTATGACATTTACACAACTTTTACCTGTATTTTCCGATTCATGCTTTATTTGTTGATGATTTTTGTCAAAAAAATAAGCTTCGGAAAAAAAACTTTTCATTTACTTCATTTAAGCATATAATAGATATAGTGTTATCAAAACCTCAAAAACAAAGGAGACTTATCTATGTATACCATTGATTTTCATAAACCGATTCATGTTCACTTTATAGGCATCGGCGGTATCAGCATGAGCGGTCTGGCCGAGATTCTTCTTGAAGAAGGTTTCACTATTTCCGGTTCTGATTCTAAGGAAAGTGAACTTACTGATCATCTGACAGCCAACGGAGCGCAGATTTTCTACGGACAGCGTGCTTCCAATATTATTGATGGCATTGATCTGGTCGTATATACTGCTGCTATTCATCCGGACAACCCTGAATATGCCTGTGCAAAAGAAAAAGGGATCCCCATGATGACCCGCGCAGATCTTCTGGGGCAGATTATGACAAATTATAAGATCCCGATCGCGGTCTCCGGAACTCACGGTAAGACCACCACAACTTCTATGGCTTCTCATGTACTGCTGGAAGGCGGAATGGATCCTACCATCTCTGTGGGCGGCATTCTTCCGGCAATCGGCGGTAATCTTCGTGTAGGGAATTCTGATACATTCATCACCGAAGCATGCGAATATACCAACAGTTTTCTGAGCTTTTTCCCGAAGATCAGCATTATCCTGAACATGGATGCCGATCATCTGGATTTCTTTAAAGATATCGACGATATTCGTCACTCTTTCCGACTGTTTGCCGAGAAGCTTCCTGCTGACGGAACACTGATTATCAACAGTGACACACCTCACTATGAAGATATTATCGAGGATCTTCCCTGCCGCGTGATCACTTATGGTCTGGAACACGAAGCCGACTATACAGCGGAACAGATTACATATGACGAATTTGGTCATCCGACCTTCATCTGTAAATATAAAGGCAATCCTGTAGGAACTTTCTCCCTGAAAGTTCCTGGTATCCACAATGTATCCAATGCTCTTTCTGTCATTGCTCTCGGATATCTGCTTGCTCTTGATCCCGATGTGATACAAAAAGGACTCACAAACTTTACCGGCACGGACCGGCGCTTCCAGTTCAAAGGTGAAATCGGCGGAGTAACGATTATTGATGATTATGCCCACCATCCCACGGAGATCAAAGCAACACTTACTTCTGCAAAGAATTATCCACACAAAACTACCTGGTGCGTTTTCCAACCACATACTTACACCCGTACCAAGGCACTGCTTCCTGATTTTGCAGAAGCACTTACACTGGCTGACCATGTAGTTCTGGCTGATATTTATGCAGCCCGTGAGAAGAATACTCTCGGAGTTTCTTCCAAAGATCTTCAGCGCTGTATTCTGGAACTGGGAACTCCCTGCGAGTACTTCCCAACTTTTGATGAAATCGAGAATTATCTCCTGGAAAATTGCGTCGACGGCGATCTGCTGATCACTATGGGTGCCGGAGATGTGGTTCAGATCGGAGAACATCTTCTGGGAAAATAACAAAATGTACATCCCCCCGGAGGGTTTTTATATCATAGGAAAGTCGGAGGACTTTCTTATGATTAAAAAAACTTATACACATTTTAAAAAGCCTTTATTTACAGGCGTTTGCATAAGTTATCCACATTATCCACACGTTTATACACATTTTTAGTGGAAAAACGTGTGGATTTTTTTGTGTATAATCCTGTTAACATAAAATTTCGTCAAGAAATGCGTATATTCCGGATATTCCTTATTTTATCGACATCATCAGGTTGCAAATAATGACAGGCCACTAATTTTCTCCACATTATCCACATTATCCACAGTTTTCTCCACAAAATTTCATAAAAAAAACTCTATTTGACTTCTTTTTGGACTGTGTTATAATCGTTTCATCAAGATTGAAAGCAGGTGATCTCCATGCAACTTTCCTTACATAATGGCAGCTCTGTCGGAGTCACCATTATTTCAAATGTTTTTATCGATTATTATATGCCCCAGGCCAATGGGGAATTTGTCAAAATATATCTGTATCTGCTCCGCTGCTTAAACAGTGGACAAAGTGACTTGGATCTGGCTCGTGTGGCAGATGTTTTCAGTTGCACTGAGTCTGACATTCTCCGTACACTGCGCTACTGGGAATCCCGTCAGCTTGTTGTTCTGTCCGGTACCGATTCTCAGACATCCATTGATTTTCTGGAGCCTATGATTCCTTCGGATAAATCTCAAAAACTTTCACAGACTCTGTCTTCTGACAGAGTCTCCGGTTCTTCTGCCGTTATTGGCGAAGCGGCCCCCACACGGGAACAGGCTGTTCCAAAAGAAAAAAAAGAACGGCCAAACGCAGACCGGCTTCGGGAATTGAAAGAGAACGAAGAAGTGCGGCAGATGCTCTTTATTGCGGAACAATACCTGGGGACTACATTATCCCGTACCGTGACAGACGAATTGCTTTTTATTTATGATCATCTCCATTTTTCCGTTGATCTGATCGACTATTTGATCGAATATTGCGTATCCAAAGGAAGCGGAGATATTCATTACATAAAAAAGGTAGCTATCAGCTGGCATGAAGCAGGAATTGACACTGTTACAAAGGCCAAACAGGAAACTACCACCTATCATAGAAATTATTTTACTATTCTGAAAGCCTTCGGGATTACCAACCGTAATCCTGTTCCTTCGGAAGTAAATATGATCAATCATTGGATGAAAGATTACGGATTTACACTGGACATTCTGACAGAAGCATGTGCCCGTACCGTCACACAGACAGGGAAAGCCAATTTCCGGTACGCAGACAGGATCCTGTCTGACTGGAAGTCGAAAGGAGTTCGTCATTTGACGGATATCCAGGCATTGGACACACTTCATCGACAGCTTCAGACTGACCGGGAAGAACAGAAGAAAACACATCAGAAAACCCGTACCCAGACAGGCAGTTCCGCTAATCGATTTAATAATTTTAAGCAAAGAGATTATAATTATAAAGAACTGGAAAATCAGCTTCTGAACCAATAAACGCTATTTATAAAGGAGTACTCTGTGTCTTTACGAAACAGTCAATACGATGCGCTGATGCGCTATTATCAAAAACTTCAGCTTCGCAATAAGCACGACCAGGATGAGCGTATCCAGGAGGCTTACCGGGAGATTCCCCGCCTTGCACAGATTGACCGGGAGATTGCCGCCGTCAGTCTGAAAAAAGCACGGCTTCTTTTGGGTGAATCTGAGGAACAGGATTTTAATCTTGCTAATCAAATCAACATCCTGGCCAGTGAGCGCAGACAGCTCCTGTTATCACACGGCTATCCTGAAGATTATCTCAAGATGCAATATTCCTGCCCAATCTGTCAGGATACCGGATATGTAGGCACCGAAAAATGTATCTGTTTTCGCAAAGCAATCAGCGAACAGCTGTATACCCAGTCTAATATCCGGGAACTCTTAGAACAGGCAAGCTTTGATTCTTTCTCTCTTGATTTCTATCCCGAAAATATGGTCAATGAATCCACCGGTTTATCTGCCCGCCGTATGGCGGAATTGGCATTGAACCGGGCAAAGGACTTTGTCCGCAACTTTGATCACTCTTTTGAAAATCTATTTTTTTATGGAGATACCGGTGTGGGAAAAACATTTCTTTCTTACTGCATCGCAAGAGAACTTCTTGACACCACTCACAGTGTCATTTATTATTCAGCTTTCGATCTATTTGACGTATTTGCCCGAAAGACTTTTTCTAATTCAGAAGAATCGCAGGGCGAAAATGACTATATCCTGGATTGTGATCTACTGATCATCGATGATCTGGGAACCGAGCTCACCAACAGTTTTGTGGCTTCACAGTTCTTTCTATGTGTTAACGAAAGAATTTTACGAAAAAAATCAACTATTATATCAACCAATTTAACCCTTGGAAGCTTTATGGATACCTACTCTGAAAGAGTGTTTTCCAGAGTTTCCAGCAACTACACGATGATCAAACTCATCGGCAGTGACATTCGCATCCAGAAAAAATTATTAGGAGGAATTTAAAAAATGGCTCAGAAAAAAACAAAAGATCTGCAGCAGCTTCCCGTTGGTCGGCTGGGAATTATTTCACCTTACAGCTGCGCTGAACTGGGAGAAAAGGTAAATCAGTATCTGGTAGAATGGAGAAAAGACAGCCAGACCGAACATCACAACACCATTGCTTTTGACGGTTACGAAAGAGACACTTATCTGATTGAATCTGAACTGCCTCGTTTTGGTTCCGGTGAAGGAAAAGGAATCCTGAAGGAATCTGTCCGCGGAGATGACATCTATATTCTTGTAGATATCTGCAACTATAGCCTCACTTATTCCCTCTGCGGTCAAACCAACCATATGTCTCCGGATGATCATTACCAGAATTTAAAAAGAATTATCGCCTCCATTGCCGGAAAGGCCAGACGAATCAACGTTATTATGCCGTTCCTTTATGAGAGCCGTCAGCACAGACGAACAGGAAGAGAATCTCTCGACTGTGCCATTGCACTTCAGGAACTGGTCAATATGGGGGTAGAAAATATTATTACCTTTGATGCCCATGATCCACGTATCCAGAATGCAATTCCTCTTCATGGTTTCGAAACTGTACAGCCGGCTTATCAGTTCATCAAAAATCTGTTGAAAAACGAATCGGATCTGCAGCTGGACAAAGATCATCTGATGATCATCAGCCCGGATGAAGGCGGAATGAGCAGAGCCATCTATCTTGCTAATAATATCGGTGTAGATATGGGTATGTTCTACAAGAGAAGAGACTACTCCACCATCGTGGACGGACGCAATCCTATCGTCGCTCACGAATTCCTTGGAGCAGATGTAAAAGGGAAAGATATGATCATTATTGACGATATGATTTCTTCCGGTGACAGTATGCTGGAGGTAGCACAGCTTCTGAAGGCGAGAGGCGCAGGCAAAATCTTTATGTGTTCCACTTTCGGTCTGTTTACCAATGGTCTTGACAAATTCGATAAAGCCTATGAAAATGGTGTCTTTGACCGGATCCTGACCACCAACCTGATCTATCAGACTCCGGAATTACTGCAAAAACCATATTATATCAATTGTGACATGAGCAAATATATTGCACTGATCATTGACACACTGAACCATGACGATTCTATCAGCAAACTTCTGAATCCGGTTGAACGAATCCAGAAAGTACTGACCAAATATAGAAACCACGAAAAGATCGGATAAAGCATGCTTTTGTATTCGTGAGATGTGCGTAGAAAACCTAAGTCTCCGTAAGCGCTGAATCTTCAGGCTCACTTATTCCAATACTTCTAAAACGGACTGCTTGATTTTTACACGCTTCCTCACGAATACAAAAATATGTTATTTTTCCAATTCCCTCAGCATTTTAATTTCTCTTGCATATCCATCCAGTTCATTTGGTGTTTCCAGATAGATGGGAATCCCCTGGAGTTTCGGATGATTCACCATGGTTTCAAATGTTTTCACTCCGAGGGAACCTTCTCCGATTTTTTCATGCCTGTCTTTATGACTGGCGAATGGATTTTTACTGTCGTTCATGTGAATCGCTCTCAACCTTTCAAGACCGATGATACTGTCAAACTCATCCAATACCTGATCCAGGTGATTCACAATATCGTACCCGGCATCATAGACATGGCAGGTGTCCAGGCAGACCCCCATATGTTCTTTCAGCTCAACCCGTTCAAGAATTGCCCTCAGCTCTTCAAAATTTCTCCCTACTTCCGTTCCCTTTCCTGCCATTGTTTCCAAAAGAACTGTCGTGTGCTGCTCCTTTTTCAGAATCCGATTCAGAGTCTCGGCAATCATCTTGATTCCTTCCTCTGCACCCTGCCCCACATGACTTCCCGGATGAAAATTATAGCAATTGCCCGGAACATACTCCATTCTTTTCAAATCATCTTCCATAGTCATAAGAGCAAATTCTCGAGTGTGTGCATCCTTGGAGCAAGGATTCAGTGTATATGGTGCGTGTGCAAGAATCTGGCTGATGCCATGCTCTTTTGCAAACACATGATATTTTTCCACATCCTTTTCATCAATTTCTTTCGCCTTGCTTCCTCTTGGATTTCTTGTAAAAAACTGAAACGTGTTGGCACCAATTTCAGCAGCCTCTTTTCCCATATGCAAAAAGCCTTTGGATGAAGATAAATGACATCCTATTCTCAACATGATATTTCCTCCCGTTGTTTATCATTCAATTCTATAAGATTTATATGGATTCCCATATCCGAAAGCATCTGGGCCTCCCGCCTGTGACATGTAAAGATCAAAACCTGACCCACTCTGTGATTCAGCCATTTCAGTGTATCTTTAAGTCTTTTCTCATCATACATGGCAAACACATCGTCAAGAAGAACCGGCATTCTCTCTTCACATAAAACCTCTCCGACCGCCATCCGCAGTGCAAAATACACCTGCTCTACGGTTCCCCGACTAAGCTGATACAGGGATACCGGGCGGTTCCATTCATACAGGGTTACCTTTAGGTCTTCATCCATAGTAATACGACTGTATTTACCTTCCGTTATTTCACTCAAAATACTTTCCGTTCGGCTCTGCAGCCTTCGCCCAATTCTTCTGCGCATGGTACCTGATAGTTCACCTAAAGTTTTCATAGCCAGTTCCAGGCTTTTTATCTCCGTATCACATATCCGCATCTCTTCAGATTTTTCCTGCATCTCATCCCTGCTCTCAAGATAATTCTGTAATACTGTCATTTTCTCGGAAAGCTGCTGTTTCACTTCTTCTTCCCGTCCCCTGAGATGAGCAACCGTTTTGTCTGTATTTTCCTGTATTTCCACAGTGAAATCCTTTTTCTCAGTAAACCGACGCACCCTTGCGATACCTGTTACTACGATTGCTAAAATCAATACAATCCCAATAACCGACAAATATACTTGAAAACGGTTCCATCCATTGCTCAACAGTAAAAACTCCGCCAGAATAAAGAGCACTCCCAACAGCACACTTACCACCAATATCCGGCTTTTTCCTATCCCGCTTCCTGCTTTATTTCCTCTTCTGCCGACAAAACTCCGACTCTTTTTCTCAAGTTCAATTGTTTTTCTCTCTTCCTGAATATGGTAAAGCTGCCGCTCCAACTCTTCTTTTTCCTGACAAACATATCCGATTCTGTCCTCTAACTGTTCTCTCTGCCGATTCTGTCGTTTTTCCAGCTCCTGTCTCCGGCTTTCCCACTCTTTCTTTTTCTTTTTCAGCCGTTCCAGAGCTTTCTGAACATCCACATCACCGGAACCGGCATTTTCGTAATTTGCCATATACTTCTGAAGTTCCCGAACCATGCCTTCATCTGTCTCACTGCGAAGCTGTCCGACAGATACGGTATTATCATAAATACTTTCATTGATACCGCCCAGAAGCATTTCAAGATCTCCATGGGCAATCGAAAGCTGTTCTCCATCTGTCTCACAGACCAGAGATTCTCTTACATCACTTTTATAAAAATTCCGATCAATCCGGAATTCTTTCCCCCCTACTTCAAATCGCATACACCCTGCATAATCCGCAGGATGTTCCCATGGTTCAAAACGGGTATATGGATCCGTTCTGGAAGCTCTTCCCCGATATCTGGGTACGCCAAACAACATTCCCCTGATAAAGGAATGAATGGTAGTTTTCCCGCTTTCATTCGGTCCATAGATCACATTGATACCGTCTTCCAGAAATATTTCTTTTTCCTTTAACTTCCCAAAACGTTGAATCCCCAAATATGTCAGTCTCATAATTCTTCTTCCATCAAAGCCTGAAGTCCATAATACAGCGCTTTCTGTTCCAAAATACCATTTTTTCCGTCAAAACAGCGGAGATATTCTCCGATCAGTGTTCCCTCCTGATGCTTTTTCAGTTTTTCCAGATCATAAAAAGGCAAAGTAGAATCTTCAGTCTCAACTACATTTCCAATCTGATACAGCGGTTCCATATCAAAATCCATGTCAGGATTCCGGTACCCTTTTACCAGAAGCAGATAAATATTCTGCTCACCTTTTTCCTCTATCATCTCTTTCGTCATCTGCTCCAGTTCCAACTGTGTTGTTGACGGTTTTACAACAATCTCCAATTTCATATAGGACCGGCTGGCAGCCGGAACAAAACGAATCCTTGTGATTCCCTTTTCTATCTGACCGTAAATAAACCCATGCACACCTGTATCCGTTCTGTCCAAGGGTTCCAGTGCTCCTGAGTAGGCAGCCCGGTTGGGAAGCAGAATCTCATGTTTGTGAATATGCCCCACCGCCGCATAGTCAAATCCTTCCAGATTTTCTTTTTTAAAGGGAATGTGCTTTTCATCTCCCCCATGCGCCAGCAAAATATGGATTCCCGGTTTCCCATTGAAATCAATTCCCTGATACAGATTTTCCCGGATTTCTCTGTTTTCATAGCTAAATCCGTATATCCAGGTTTTTATCTTCGGAAGATAAATTTCTTCCTGTTGCTGACTGAAAAATCCGTGTACATTCTCACACCATTCAATTTTCCGGTATGCTGAATCCAGTTTCATATAATCATGATTTCCTGCCATCCAGACCACCTGAACTTCAGGAATTGTTGAAAACAGATAATTTAGCTCACGCACTTCCCGCACCAGCGGCTGCCGATGAAACAAATCACCTGCAATCAGCAGAAGATCCAATTTCTCTTTTCCGGCTAATGCAATCACTTTTTTGAAAGTATCCCATATTTCTTTTTCCCTTGAAGCACTCCAGGGGCAGCCCGAATCCGGAACTGCCCCCAAATGTACATCTGCGATATGAATAAAACGCATACGCTCTCCTATAATTCACAGTTATTTACAGTTCTCGGGAACGGCACCACGTCACGGATATTTCCCATACCCGTCAGATACATAACGCAGCGTTCAAATCCAAGCCCAAAACCTGCATGTCTGGTACTTCCATACTTTCTGAGATCCAGATAGAAATCATAATCTTCTTTCTTAAGTCCCAGTTCATCCATACGTTTTACCAGCTTATCATAATCATCTTCTCTCTGGCTTCCTCCGATGATCTCACCGATTCCTGGAACCAGACAGTCTACAGCAGCCACTGTCTTACCATCATCATTCAGCTTCATGTAGAATGCTTTGATCTCCTTCGGATAATCCGTTACAAAGACAGGACGTTTAAATACCTGCTCTGTCAGATACCTTTCATGTTCTGTCTGAAGATCACATCCCCAGGATACTTTATACTCAAATTTATCATTGTTCTTACTGAGAATATCAATCGCTTCTGTGTAGGTCACATGTGCGAACTCCGAATTCACCACATTGTTCAGACGATCCAACAGACCCTTATCAATAAAGGAATTAAAGAAATTCATCTCTTCCGGTGCATTTTCAAGAACGTAACGAATAATATATTTGAGCATGGACTCTGCTAAAATCATATCATCCTCCAGATCTGCAAATGCAATTTCCGGCTCGATCATCCAGAACTCTGCCGCATGACGTGTTGTGTTGGAATTCTCCGCACGGAATGTAGGTCCGAATGTATAAATATTACGGAATGCCTGTGCATAGGTTTCACCGTTTAACTGTCCGCTGACGGTCAAGTTCGTCGGTTTTCCAAAGAAGTCTTTGGAAAAATCCACTTTTCCGTCTGCTGTCTTCGGAATGTTATTCAGATCCATCGTCGTTACCTGAAACATTTCACCTGCTCCTTCACAATCACTTCCGGTAATCAGAGGCGTATGCACATAAACAAAGCCTCTCTCCTGGAAAAACTTGTGAATCGCATAGGCAATCAGGGAACGAACACGAAACACTGCCTGAAAAGTGTTGGTCCTTGGACGAAGATGGGATACTGTTCTCAGATATTCCATACTGTGCCGTTTTTTCTGAAGCGGATAATCCGGTGCGGATGCACCTTCCACACTCACTTCCACTGCCTGAATCTCAAATGGCTGTTTTGCCTGAGGGGTTGCAACCAGAGTTCCTCTGACAATGATCGCAGCTCCTACGTTCAGTTTGGAAATCTCTGCAAAGTTTTCCATACTGTCGTGGTAAACAATCTGTAGTGTTTCAAAAAATGTACCGTCATGCAGTACAATAAACCCAAAAGTTTTGGAATCACGTACGCTTCGTACCCATCCTCCAACTGTAATTTCTTTATCCAGGTATGCTTCCCTGTTTTTATATATCTCTCTGACTGTAGTCAATTGCATCGTAAGCGGTCCTCCCTCGCTCCAATTTTTCCCCTATTGTATCATTTTTCTTAATCGAGTTCAAGGGCTCCCAGCTTTTCAAACGCATTCTTCCTGTCAAACGCAGTAATTCTCTGTTCTTCCACCACATACAATACATCGTCGATGTACAGCCCTCTGGTATCTCCCGACGAACCGTATTCAACTTCGCTATACAGATTATATTCCAGTTTTTTCACAAATCCTTCATCCTCCTGATAGGAAAATACCACATATTTTTTACAGTATTGTTCATCATACGATTCTATAGTAAACCCAATCAGATTTTCATCAGCATCTGCCAGTACCGCTTTATATTTGTAAAGTCCGTCACAACCATCCACATTTTTCAGGATCAGTTTATTCTCTTCCGCCACATTTTCCGGATCACTGATATCATACATGGATATCTTCAATCCCAAAATCTCTCCCGAATTCGGATCTGTCTCCCAGCCAAGTCCCAGCAGTTTTCCTTCTCCATAAAAATGAAGATACTCAGAAAATCCCGTCACTTTCAGTTCTCCCAGAATTCTTGGATTTTCCGGATCAGAAAAATCTACAGAAAACAGTGGATCCGTATTTCTATATGTGACAAAATAACCTTTATCACCCATAAATCTTGCGGAATAAATGGTTTCTCCCTGTGCCAGATGGTCGATCTGTCCGCAGATCTCCATATCTTTATCCAGAACATACACCCGGTTCACAGGCCCATCTTCCGCTGTGCCGCTCCAGTCCGTCAGCAAAACCCGCAGATAACCGCTGTATTCATTTACCGCAAAGGTATCTGTAAGTTCTCCCTTCAAAGATACAGCTGCTTTCGCCTGTATATCCCCATTTCTCATAGAAAAACGAATAAAATTCGTATATACCTGATCCCCATTTTTTTCATAATTCCAGTCATATCGAACTACATAGATGCTGGATTCCGTAATATGAAATTGTTCTCCCGAATTTATCAGCGCCTTTTCATCCTTTATATTTCCCGGATTCTTCATATTGATGGAAGACATGACCAGATACCTGCTGTCATTGATTTCATTTGGAACATAAATCTCATCCTCCGATATCCGGCTGCCATTGACCCGGGGAATCAATGTTTCACTGTCATCATTTTCATCTACAGTACAGTAATAGTCACTGAAAAGATATACATAATCTCCCACTTTTCTTGATGTACGATAACATCCGTCCTGACTGACTCTTCCCAACAAGCGGGGATTTGACGCATCTGATATGTCATACGTGATAAGAATGGTTTTATTAGAGCCTTCCACGTAATAAACATCTTCGGCGCTTTCTTTCAGATTATTCTCATATTGATCCGCAGCCAGGATCAGCAGCCCATTTTCCACATACATCTCCTGACACGTCACATTATTTCCGATTTCTTCTGATGAAATCTCCGCCACAAGTTCCATATTGTCCGCTTTCACGATCCGAAGCCAGCTGCCTGCCGACAAAAGATAAATATACGTGCCATCCGTTTTTACAAGATCTCCTTCATCCACTCCTTCCACCTGAAGGTTCGTGGTAGAATACGCTCCGGTACCTGCACTTTCCTCTGCCGCTTCTGCGGTATCTCCGTTTTCCATCGCCTCATACTCTTTCTGGCGTTTTTTCCATATGGTTGTTATCTGTTTTTCCAATTCTTCATACGTAGTCGTATGATAATAATCATCAAAGCTTTCCTGGGGCACCTCCGCTGTCACTTCCGCCACTTCGTCATCTGCCGCTTCTTCTACTCCCCTATCCGCTGTTTCCGCTGCAGATCCCTTTATGGCCATATCCGCCTGTGAACTGCCTGTCATATTACCATTTGTATTATTTTGAAATATCCATGCTCCACCAACTAACAGCAGTATCACTGCAGCTGCCGTCATTGCCGCAAATTCCTGTTTTCGATAAAACGGACGGATCTTTTTCTGACTCCTTAGTCTTTCCTCCATCCGATCTGGCTGCAGACTATCCGGTACTTTCATGTTACTGGCAGAATCTTCTATTTTCTTCTTCCAATCTTCCATACCTGCACCTCCTACTCCTGCAATAATCGTTCCATCTTCTTAAGTGCTCTGCTCTCTTTTGAACGAATGGTATTTTCATTTTTATGTAGAATTTTCCCGATTTCTTTGCTGGTATATCCAGCAAAAATATGCATAGAAATGATCAGCCTTTCCTCTTCTTCCAGCTTCGAAAACGCCTGACGCACCTGACAATCCAGTTCCAGTCCTTCTCTGCTGCCCGCCAGATCATCCGGAAGTTCGACCGTTTTATTCACATATTCTTTCAGTTTTCTTTTACATTTATTCGATAAAATCTTAAAAATCCACGGCCGAAAAGAATCCAGACTTCTGAGCTTCGAAAAACTTTCATACGCATCTGTCACTGCATCCGAGGTCACATCCTCCGCATCATGAGTATTTTTCAGTGTATAAAGTGCAAAACGATACAAATCCTGATATACTTCCCTATAAAGCCGGATAAACGTCTGCTGATCTCTGTTTTCTTCCATACATTCACCCCCCTCTTTCAGAAATGCTTTCGCATTCCTGTCGTGATATATCACTTTCCGAAATGTCATTTCATAGATACAGTGTCAAAAAGGAACAATAATGTTGCAATTTTTTTGCAATAATACATTTTTTTCATAAAGATTGTACAAGGAATAAAGCAGTCAGTTTCATAAACAGGTCGTTCCCCTTCATCTAATCGCTAACTCCGACTAAGACACTCCGGAAAGCCGTCGTGCCTAAGTCTACGTAAGCGCTGGATATTCAGGCTCACTTACACCAATGTTTATGAAACTGACTGCTTTATTCCTCGCACGTTTCTCACTACACCAAATGATAATATCAAAAATATATTTTACTTCAAATTTTCCGGATTCAGGCATTCCAGTTCCGGTACTACAAATCTTCCGTCTTTGCGTACCAGAACTCCGTCAAAGTACATCTCTCCGCCACCGTATTCCGGTCTTTGAATCTGTACCAGATCCCAATGAATTGCAGAACTATTTCCGTTATAAGCATCCTCGTAGCAGCTTCCAGGTGTAAAATGAATGGAACCACAGATTTTCTCATCAAACAGAATATCCTGCATGGGCTGCAGTATATAAGGATTTACACCTATGGCAAATTCTCCCACGTAACGTGCACCTTCATCTGTATTGAACACCTCATTGATGCGCTCCGTATCATTCGCCTCTGCTTTCACAATCTTCCCGTCTTCAAATTCCAGACGTACATTCTCAAAAGTAAATCCATTATAAGGAGATGGTGTATTATAAGTAATCACACCATTTACAGAATTTCGTACAGGAGCCGTATAAACTTCCCCATCCGGGATATTCATCTCACCCGCGCAGGCAATCGCTGGAATATTTTTTATAGAAAATGTAAGATCTGTACCCTGTGCCACAATACGAACCTGATCCGTTCGATTCATATATGCCACAAGATTCTCCATGGCTCTTCCCATTTTCGCATAATCCAGTGTACACACTTCAAAATAAAAATCTTCAAATGCCTCCCTGCTTGTTTTGCAAAGCTGAGCCATAGCTGAATTCGGATAACGCAGCACTACCCAACGAGTATGTGCCACCCGGCGTTCATGATGAACCGGAGTATTGTAATACTTATTGTACATAGCCATATTTTCTGTCGGTACATCAGAAAGCTCCGCCGCATTATCCGTTCCCCGGATGGCGATATAACAGTCCATCTGATCCATTTCCATAGAATCCACCTGTGCCATCAGCTGCAGCTGTTCTTTTGTAGCATGTAAAAGCATTTCTCTCTGCAGCCTCGGTTCTGTATAATGTACAAAGGGAATCCCTTTTACCGCATACACTTCTTTCACCAGCTGACGTGCCAGATCTTCTGTATCCTGTCCAATATAATGGATATAAACCTTGTCATTCTCTTTCACCTTTACAGAGTACTGTACCAGCCCTTTTGCCAGTTTTACAATTCTCTCATCCATGCTGTTATTCTCCTTTACTTGGTTCTCCCATACTTTCCATATATCCGATAAATACATTATCCGCCCGGGCAAACATGTCTGTACTGTCCTGCTTACCGAAGTATCCCTGTTCACCGGTAGCCGGATAATACAAAATCGTATTCTGATTATTGTATCCGATAATCACTACATTTACGGAATCTGAAACTTTCGCGATCACAGGATTTCCCTGATTTACAAAATATAAAACACTATCCAGAGAACAGCCGCTCAGATTCAGCACTGAATAATCTTCCCCCAGCGACTGCTGAATTGTACTTTCATCAATCGTACCGCTGAGTATTACAGGCGGAACTTCTTCCAGATTTACCTGATGGCTGTCATCCCGATTTCCTCTCTCCCATACATACTGCTGCTGTCTGTTCAGTACCACACCCATCTGACTGTCCGCACGGATCAAAGCATCACTCACCTTGCTCCATGTACTGTCCAGTTCACCTTTTGCATATACGTAATAAATATTATTTTCCTGACGTATTTGTTCAATATCTACTGTAGAAACAGTATCCTGATCTACCAGACTGGACTCCACAAACAGAACATTTTTATTCGTTATACTTTTATCAAAATCAAGCCCTATCTGTGTCGCTTTTCGGTCAGTAGTAATCAGCCGGATATTGACAGTCTCTTCATTTTTCTGAAGATTATTCATGATATGATCGCTGCTGATTGTAACATAAGTTCCATTTTCCCACTGTACCCTTTCCAACTCCAGCAATCCTTCCTGTAGATTCACGTTGCTGACCCAAATACCTTCTTCATGATGTTCTTTCACCACTTCACCGCCAAAGGACTCAATCCGCACTGTAGTCATGGCAAATGTGGTATTACCGGCGCTATCCGTCACGATATCCCCATCATTTGCAAGTCCATAAACCATATCTTCATTGATAAATCCAAGAGCTTTGATTTTCTGTCCTGACGGTGCCTGTATCACATAACTTTCTCCTTGCTCCAGACTCATGACTGTAATGGATGTAGATGCATTTTCTGTCATTTCATTCATCCATGCTATGCTTGCCTGTGACTTTGAGACCACATAACAATCCGGCTGCAGATTTTCCTGAATCATCTGATAAGTTTTTCCCTTAATATCTACCTGATACAGGTTATCTTCCAGAAGAAGATACAATATATCATCTTTCGTGACATATGACAGCATTTCCATGTCACTTTTAATATATTCATAAGAAGATTTCATAGGAATAAACAGCTGCTCGTCCACCTGATTAAACTCAGCACCATAATGATAAACAGCAATGCCCACTTCACCCTCATGAATATCTCTGCTCATATAACCATATACGACAAAATCAATATCTCCCGATTCTTCTACGCGCACAATTTTAATGCCATGTTGCTGAAGGTTTTCCCGTACATCCAACGTTCCATCACGAAAGCTGAAAATCCGTGTTGTTTTATTGGCACTCCTGTTGTAGGACCACAGTTCACCTTCCTGAACAAATGCCACAATATCCGCATTCTTGTTGGACTGATACTGAACCGTCTTGTTTACCACTCCCAGATTAATTCCGTTACTGGTCAGTTCCGTATTCTCTCCATCATATAATTCCTGCGTCTCCCGTTCAAAATCAAGAAGTCTTACACGTGACTGCATATAACGCAGCCGATAAAAATCAGTGACATTATAATAGTCCGCATTCTTATCTTCCTCCTGATCTGAAATCACATATTTCAGAACAATACTGCAAGTTGTCTCATTGATATCTTTTATAATAGGAACCGCTTTCGCTTCCAGCTTGGGTTCCATCTCTCCCCAAGTAATCCTTTCCAGACTGGAATGAATATTCAATGCCGTATAAGTACTGTTTGTCTCTGTCTCATCCGGTTCAAGATAAGAAGAAATCTCAGAAGCTCTCTCTTTATTGATAGAATTCTGATAAAAATCCTCTACAAACTCCAGATATTGCGTCGTGCTAATGCCTGCTCTCTGCACGATCCGTGTATAATAATAGTAAGTGTTCCCATCTTTTAATGTAACATCAAAGCGGAGTGTATATTCCTGATTCATAAGAATCGGTGTTTCCAACTGAAAATCCGCTTTCAGATACTCATCGTCTTCTTTAAGTTCGTTAAGCTTCCCTATTTCCACTACCGTAGTTCCATCGGCTGTAGACACACGATAGTTTACTTCCTTCACCTTACTCTCCATGGGAACCAGTACCATTGTCAATTCTCTTCCTGTAGGAAGCGGCGTCAGGCTGTCACGCATATACTGCTCTTCCATCTCTCTGGCATAGCCATACATCGGATTTACCAATATATCCGATATTTCCATATACAACACTGGCAGGGAAGCTTCTTCCATTTCCCTGGTACCCACTGTTTTATCCCTGTTGATAAAAGCCGCTGTTCCTCCCAACGCGGCCAAAAATAACAGCAGTAATACTCCCGCTTTTATGAACCCCTTCTTCATTCTTTTATACCCCCTTCAAACAGCAGGTTTTCCATTGTAGGCTGCAGATGAAACTGATCCAGACAGGATCTCAGTTCTTTTTTATTCTCTTTCCTCTTACCCGTATAAACTGCTCGAATCAAAAGATTTTTTGGTGTATGCTCCATATCAATAAATTCCAGAATCTGTGTGTCATATCCTGCACACTCCAACATCTGCGCACGCAAACCATCTGTTATGAGCGCTGCCATCCGTTCCTTTAAAACACCATAAGAAAATACCGGCGCCAGCACTTCATTGGCAATCTGTCCATTCAGCTCATGCTGACAACATGGTACAGATAAAATAACGGAAGCTCCCCAGTTTACCGCTTTTGCCAATGCAAAATCCGTAGCTGTGTCACAGGCATGCAGTGTAACTACCATATCTACCTGCTTCACACCTTCATAAGATGCAATATCTCCCTGACAAAATGAAAGCTTTTCATATCCATATTTTTTTCCCAGCTTACTGCAGTTTGCAATTACATCCTCTTTCAGATCAAGTCCAATAATACGGACATCATAATTTTTCAGTTCATGAAGATAATAGTACATGGCAAATGTCAGATACGACTTTCCACATCCAAAATCCAGAATTGTAACTTCCCTGTCCTTTGCCAGTTTTGGAAGAATATCCTCTATAAATTCCAGAAAACGATTGATCTGCCGGAATTTGTCATATCGGGCATGAACAATCTTCCCTTCTTTTGTCATTACACCCAGATCGATCAAAAACTCTACCGGTTTCCCCTCCTCCAAAATATATCTTTTTTTTCTGTTGTGGGTCAATTCCCGGTCTTCGCGTTCCTCATCTCCACAGCATGCATTCTCAGCCGTGTTCGGATATCTCTTTTCCTTTATCGTAAACTTTCCTTTTTTACTAACCAGTATATTTACATTTCCCTTTATACTATCAAGCTGCAGCTGCCGAAATCCAGTCATCAGCCAGTCTTTTGCCAGCTCAATTGTCTCTGTTTTTCCATGATTTTCATGAAATTCTTTCGGACCCAGGGTTTTGGTACACTGAAACATCAGTTTTTCTTTTATCAATACCGGTCGGATACGGATTTTGGAAATCCCATCCCTTTTTCTTGCTCCGCTTATCACAATCTGGCGGAGATTCTTATCCAGATATTTATCTAAAATCTGTTGAATTTCTGTCATCTATATTCACCTGCTGGTAATTATTCTCAAAAAATGATACCTGATTTCTAATAACACTTCTATTCTAATAGTTTTCCGTACAAACCACAACACCCAAATTATAATTTTTGATTCGTATAGTCGATAAATTATTTGAGGCTGCTGATGGTATATCCTGTGCATCAATGGCATTGAAGCACAGGATATACCATCAGCAGCCGCTTTGCTTTATCAGCTATATGAATCAAAAAGTATGCCTATCCCTCAAATTTTTCTATACTTTATGCAGAGAAATATTATCTTCTTTCAGGTTTGTTTTTTAGAAGAATCGGCGGCATCTGCGGTGGCGGCATCTTCTTCGAAACATCTCATTGAAAAGCAATACTCCGATCAGATCTCTCAGTCCGTCTCCCCGATCTCTCTCCATCGCTCGGGTGTCTGTTTTACTTTGCTGCTGATCCTCTTTTTCATCTTCTGACAGTATCTCTCTCTCAATTTTCCGGCAAAGATGTTCCATCATAAATTTATCCGGATATTCATCAAACATCATACTGCCGTCATATTCCATGCGATCGCATTCTCTTTCTACCTTTTCCTGAATTCTTGAGGCTCTGCGGGAATAGTAGGACTGCATAAGCTGTAAATCTTTTTCCTGCTCCCGTTCCTGATCAAATGGCATCAAAAACGGATAGGCCATATAAAATGGAAGCGGTTGTTCAAACTGCATACATTTACCTCTGGACATCATTTCATAATACTATATGCATTGTTTTTTCAGATGTGATATAATGCGTGTATAAATTCCATGACAGTACAGGAGGATATATCCATGAAAATCAAAAGAGACCAATGTTTAGCACTCATTATTGATGATCAGATTCGTCTGCTTCCCTCTATCTCCGAGTCCGCTCTGCTGCTTCAAAATACCGGAATTCTGCTACAGGGACTGCGAATTCTTGAAGTGCCTTTGCTGATCACTCAGCAATACACAAAAGGTCTGGGCATGTCTGACCCTTCTATTTTCCATTATGCCGGAACAGAACATTATCTGGAGAAACGTTCTTTTAGCTGCTGGGGTGATTCTGAAATCCGCAGATTTATACAGAATTCCGGCTGCCGTCAGATCATTCTCACCGGAATCGAAACCCACATCTGTGTTCAGCAGACCGCTCTTGATCTTCTGGAAAATGGATACGATGTGATTCTGATTGAAGATTGCGTTTCCTCCCGAAAACCAACGGACAAAGCAACAGCTCTGCGTCGAATGGAAAATGCGGGCGTGACCGTGACCTCCTATGAATCTCTGCTGTTTGAGTTAATGGAGACTTCATTATATCCAGGTTTTAAGGAAATATCTATTCTTGTCAAATAGGCATCTGATAAGACTTTAGTTCACAGTTCCCCAGACAAAATTTACCAAACTTATCAATTTCCAGATCCGTAAAATAGGTATGCACCACACGGCTGACGGTCCCATGGCACACCAGAAGAATTGTCTCCCCAGGATACTTTTGGGGAATTTCATCCAACAGGCTGTAGATACGGTGAGTTACGTCCAGTACGGACTCACCCCCCGGGAAACGGCAGGTGATATTTCTCTTCTGTTCCTGAAATATCGGATCATCTCTCTGCAGTCCTTCCATTTCTCCAAAACTATGTTCAATCAGTCTTTCCTCAATCTCCATCGGAACCTGAATATAAGTATTCGCCAAACGCGCCGTCTCTCTGGCTCTCTTCAGTGGAGATACCAACATTTTCGTAATTCCTTTTCCTTTCAATTCCTCTGCCAGTTCCATCGCCTGCGCTCTTCCCCGTTTAGTAAGCTCCACATCCGGACGTCCGCAAACTTTATTTTCCACATTCCAGGTGGTTTCCCCATGACGTGTAATATATAACAACATTTTATCCCTCTTTCCGTAAAAACGGCATCCGCAAATTTTACATCTGCAAATGCCGTTTTACTTTAACCTTTTACACTCAGACGAACAAGTGCTCTCTGAAGTTTTGCCTCCACAATCTTATATTCCTTGTCTGTAAGTCCGCCTTTGGCAAGCATATTTTCAGCTCTTTTCTTAGCTTCCTGTGCCCTCTCGGCATCGATATCTTCCTGCCATTCCCAGGTAGTTGCCAACAGATGACATGTCCCATCAATCATAGAAAGCATACCGCCGATGCAGGCTGCCTGACGTCTTGTACCGTCCTCTGTCACAATGTGTGCTTCTCCCATACCGAGAGCTGTACAGAAATTACAGTGTCCTGCAAGAATTGCCAGATCACCTGTGATACTTCTGCACACCACGCGCTCCACATCGCCTTCAAAAAGCAATCCGTCCGGTGTTCCGATTCGTAATGGAAAAGTCCTCATAGACATCCTCCTTTACATCTTCTTTGCTTTTTCGAAAACATCATCAATCGTTCCCGCAAACAGGAAACAGCTTTCCGGAATATCATCACACTCACCGTCAAGAATCATCTTGAAACCACGAAGTGTTTCTTTCAGAGGAACATACTGACCAGGCATACCGGTAAACTGCTCCGCCACAGAGAAACTCTGAGACAAAAAACGCTGTACTTTACGTGCACGGTTAACAGTCTGTTTATCTTCTTCTGATAACTCATCCATACCCATGATCGCAATGATGTCCTGCAGTTCTTTATAACGCTGAAGTACTTTCTGTACTGCACGGGCAATTTCATAATGTTCTGTTCCGACCACTTCCGGTGAAAGGATACGACTGGTAGAATCCAACGGATCTACAGCCGGATAAATACCCTGACTGGAAATTTCACGGGATAATACTGTTGTTGCATCCAAATGGGTAAATGTTGTTGCCGGAGCCGGGTCTGTCAAGTCGTCGGCCGGCACATAAACAGCCTGAACAGAGGTAATGGAACCTTTCTTCGTAGAAGTAATACGTTCCTGCAGTGCACCCATCTCCGTAGCCAGTGTGGGCTGATAACCTACTGCAGACGGCATACGTCCGAGCAATGCCGACACCTCTGAACCAGCCTGAGTGAAACGGAAAATATTATCAATAAACAGAAGCACATCCTGATTTTTCACATCACGGAAATATTCCGCCATGGTAAGTCCTGAAAGACCCACTCGCATACGAGCCCCAGGCGGCTCGTTCATCTGTCCATATACCAGAGCAGTTTTATCGATAACACCGCTCTCCTTCATTTCATTGTAAAGATCGTTTCCTTCACGGGTACGCTCTCCTACACCTGTAAATACAGAAAGTCCTCCGTGGGCCGTTGCCACATTATGGATCAGTTCCATGATAAGAACCGTTTTACCTACTCCGGCTCCTCCAAACAGACCGATTTTACCACCTTTCGCATAAGGACAAATCAAATCTACGACTTTAATTCCTGTTTCAAGAATCTCTGTCGCCGGAGTCTGTTCCTCATAACTTGGTGCCGGACGATGAATCGGCCAGTGCTCTTTTGCTTCTGGTGCCGGAAGGTTATCTACCGGATCCCCAAGAAGATTAAACACACGACCCAGACATTCTTCTCCTACCGGAACTGCGATGGGAGCACCTGTATCCACAGCCTTCACGCCTCGCACCAGACCATCCGTAGAATTCATGGCAATACAGCGCACCGTATTGTCACCAACCTGCTGAGCGACTTCGGCTGTAAGCTTTGCGCCTTTATTATCAATTTCAATGGCATTCAGAAGTGCAGGCAGTTCATCATGCGCAAAGCGAATGTCCAAAACAGGACCGATGACCTGCACTACCTCACCAATGTGTTTTTCACTCATGTTCTGTGAATCTCCTCTTAATCTATAATTACGCGGCAATACTGTCTTTCACCGCCTATCGATCAGATGCCTTCCGCACCTCCAACAATCTCTGTGATTTCCTGCGTTATGCTGGCCTGACGTGCTCTGTTATAATACAGATTCAGCTTCTCGATCATTTCTTCCGCATTGCTTGTAGCAGCCTCCATGGCTGTTCTTCTGGCTGCCAGCTCACTGGCAAGACTCTCGCATACGGCACCATAGATCAACCCGGCCATATATTCGGGAACAATCGCATCAAAAACCTCTGCACTGTCCGGCTCATACAGAATCAGACTTTTCACTTTATTCTGTGTCTCATCTTCTTTGGCTTTCCGGTTCCCTTTTGCGAGTTCCGTGAGCGGAAGTGTTGAAAACACCTCCGGCTGCTGAGACAGCATGGAAACAAATGTAGTGTAGCACAATTCAATATGACCAAATCTACCTTTTTTAAATTCTGTACATAAAAGATGTGCCATCTCAAAGCAATCCGCAACAGAAATGTCTGCAATTTCAGCAAACGCTTCCGTCACGCAGGGAATCCCTTTTCTCTGGAAATATTCGACTGCTTTTTTACCGATGGGCAGAACCGAAAAATCTTTTCCTTTACTGTCTGTCTCCAGACATTTAAAAAGATTCGTATTGTATCCACCGGCAAGCCCTCTGTCTCCGGCTATCACCACATAACAATATTTTTCACTGGAAGCTTCCCTCGCATATACAGAAGAGAAATCTGTATTTTCTTCTGCAATATTCTGCAGAGTATTATAAAGTTCCCGGAAATAAGGACGGCAGGTTTCCGCCCGTTCTTTTGCTTTACGCAGTTTGGAGGATGCTACAAGTTCCATCGCCTTGGTAATCTGCATGGTGCTCTGCACACTCTTAATACGCAGCTTTACCGACTTCATATTTGCAGCCATATGCTACCTCCTAATCACTTATTTTCCCGCTCTTGTATCCAGAAAATTCTCCGTATACCGGCCGATTGCACTCTTGAGTTTTTCCTCAGTTTCCGCTTCCAGTTTACCAGTAATACGGATTTCCTGCATCACCTCAGCGCCCTGTGCATCGGTATCCAGATACGTATATAAACCGGATTCATATTCTCTGACATCCTCTACTTTAACATCTGACAGAATGCCTTTGGTTACCGCATACAAAATCGCCACCTGCTTTTCCACCGCAATCGGAGCATTCTGATTCTGTTTCAGCACTTCCACAATACGTGCGCCCTGTTCCAGACGTGCTTTAGTATCCGGATCCAGATCTGATCCGAACTGTGCGAAGCTCTGCAGCTCGCGGTACTGCGAATAAATCAGTTTCAGAGAACCTGCAACTTTTTTCATTGCTTTAATCTGTGCATTTCCTCCAACTCGAGATACGGAAATACCTGGGTTTACTGCCGGCATAATACCTGAGTGGAACAACTCTGTCTCCAGGAAAATTTGACCATCTGTGATGGAAATAACATTCGTCGGAATATAGGCAGATACATCACCGGCCTGCGTCTCAATAATCGGGAGCGCCGTCAGAGAACCACCGCCATGCTCATCATCCAGTTTCGCTGCACGCTCCAGCAATCTGGAGTGAAGATAGAATACATCTCCAGGATACGCCTCACGTCCCGGTGGACGGCGAATCAAAAGAGACAGCGCACGATAAGCCACTGCGTGCTTACTCAGATCATCATAAATGATCAATACATGTTTGCCTTTATACATAAAATACTCGCCCATTGCACAGCCGGAATACGGTGCAATGTACTGCAGCGGGCTTGCTTCAGATGCAGTTGCCGCTACAACGATCGTGTAATCCATCGCTCCGTTTCTTGTCAGATTTTCTACTAATGTTGCCACAGTAGAACGTTTCTGACCGATTGCCACATAAATACAGATTACGTCTTTCCCTTTTTGGTTGATAATTGTATCCACAGCCAGTGTGGTTTTACCCGTCTGACGGTCACCGATAATAAGTTCTCGCTGTCCTCTTCCAATCGGTACCATTGAGTCAATTGCCTTGATTCCTGTCTGAAGAGGTTCAAATACTGATTTTCTTTCACAGATTCCGGGAGCCGGACTTTCAATCGGACGAAACTCTTCTGTCACAATCGGTCCTGCTCCATCAATCGGCTGCCCAAGTGAATTCACCACTCGTCCGATCATAGCTTCACCTACCGGTACGGATACTACCTTACCGGTACGTTTTACGGTCTGACCTTCACCGATCTTCTCATCGGAACCAAATAATACAATGGACACACTGTTTTCTTCCAGGTTCTGCGCCATACCAAAACTTCCATCTTCGAACTCCAGCAGTTCTCCTGCCATACAGTTCACAAGCCCACTGGCTCTGGCAATTCCGTCACCTACCATCAAAACTGTACCTGTCTCATTCTGCTGAATCGTATTTTCATAATATTTGATCTGACTGCGGATGACCTTGGATATTTCTTCAGGTTTTAATTGCATAGTTCCATTCCCATCCTTTAAACAATTATTTCATTCAGTTTTCTGGAAATACTTGCCAGACGACCCTGCACCGTTCCATCCAGCTGTTTTCCTTCCAATTCCACTCGAAGACCTGCCACTACAGAAGGATCCACTTTTATGATCATGGAAATCTTCTTTCCGCTGATTTTTTCCAGTTTTTTCTCCAGTGCTTTTTGCTGCTCTTCATCCAGAGCTACAGCACTTGTAACAACTGCTTCCGCAATGTTATGGTCCGCGTTGTAACGCCGTGTAAACTCCTCGCAGCATCCTGCATATTCCATCAGAATATTCCGTTCACACAGCAATTTTATAAAATTCACCAAATATCGCTCTGCCTGGGCACCAAACGCTTCCTCAACCAGCTTCGTCCGCTCTTCCTTCGGAATCGATGGCTCCATCAGGAGCTTCACATACTCCGGATTCTCACGAAAAAGCTTCCGGATCATCTGCATCTGTTCCAGAATAATGCCCGTGAGCTGTTCTTCGGCAGCCAGTTCATACATGCTGCCGCCATATAATCTGGCAGTCTGCGTCATGATGCCTCACCTACATTCGATATAAATTCGTCAATCAGTTTCTTGTGGTCTTCTTCACAGATTTCGCGTTCAATTACCTTACCGGCAATCTCCATTGCCATACCACCGATCTCATCTTTGATTTCGTTTACCGCTTTTCTCTTCTCCTGAGCAATATCATTTTCAGCTTTTGCCTTAAGTGCTGCCGCCTGTGTGGAAGCCTCTTTCAGCATCACTTCACTCTGAAGAGCAGCTGTTTTCTGCGCTGTTACCAGAATTTCATTGGCTTTGTTCCTTGCTTCCAGCATATTCTGCTCATATTCTGTTTTAATGGCATTTGCCTCATCCTTTGCCTTGACGGCATCCTGTATCTCGGCATCTGCCATAGCCCTGCGTTTTTCCAGCATTTCATTGATCGGTTTAAACAGAAAACGCTTGATGAGATAAACCTGGATAAACAGGTTGCAGATCTGCGCTATGAAAGTCCACGGCACAATTCCTACCAATTCCTGTACCTGCATGTTTATAACCTCCTGTTTTCACATCTTTGCACTTTTCAGGCATTCGCCAATCACCCGAAAACTGCATGTTTCATTTCTCTGCAGCTTTATCAGCCCAGGAACTTCATAAACATACCAGGTGCCACGAAAATCAGCAGCAGACCTGTTACAAAACCGTAAATACCGGTAGTCTCTGCAATCGCACAACCAAGAAGCATAGTAGAAGTTACTTCACCTTTACACTCCGGCTGACGGCCGATCGCTTCCAGTGCCTTTGCCACCGCATTACCTTCACCAATACCAGGGCCGATACCGGCGATCAGAGAACAGCCAGCTCCAATAGCACATCCTGCCAGTGCAATACCTTTTGCAAGTAATTGAAATTCCATAATGTAATCCTCCTATTATTCATATGATTTTAAATTAATACTTTTCTCATCCTTCTTCTGCTGCATTCGCAATATACATAACCGTCAGCATGCAGAAAATAAATGCCTGCATTACACCTGAAAACCAGTCAAAGTAAACAGATAAAATTGCAGGAATACCGACATCAAGAACCGGTATCTGTGACAGCACATCTCCTACGATACCGGGAATCAATCCCAGAAGCGCAGAACTTGCAACTGCCAGTGCACTGTAAAGCAGTGCGTTGATGACCACACCTGAAAGAATATTACCGAAATGACGGCAGGCCATGCTGACTGGTGTAGCCAGCTCCGAAAGAATATTGAACGGTGTCATAACTGCGATCGGTGTAGTAAATCCTTTCAGATAGCCGCCAACTCCACTGGTTTTAATTTTCTGAGATGTGATCATAATGAATACAACCACCGCCCACGCAGCCTCTGTTGAAAGATCTGCCGTAGGACTCCTCAGTCCGATCAGACTAATCAGATTCGACACAACGCTCGTAACAAACAGTGCCGACACAAAAGGAATCAGATACCGAAACTTCTCTCCCATATTGCCAATTACAAAATGATTGGCTTTTTCCACGAGAAGCTCGGCAACTGCCTGCCTTTTTGAAATATTCTCCACTTTCAGGTCATGAGTCAGCCAGATACAAAGTCCCGTAATCAGCAGCATAACAATCCAGCTTACAACAATTGTTTCACTGATCTGCAGTTCTCCCAGTATCGGCAGATCAATTGGTACCGTAAACAGGACCTTTGCTCCGGAAATATCTAACTCCATCTATATCTCCACCTCCTATCTGGCTGTATTTCCTCTCTCCGCTGTAATTATTCAGCCTGTTTTAATTACCTTCTATTTTTTCATGATACCCATAATTTTGATACCAAGACTTGGGAAAAGAAGAGGAAGAATTCCCGCAACGAACCAGAAACAGGGCGCCACAATTGCCACGATCACCCATAAAATCTGGAGCATCATTCTCTGTGAGTAACTGGATTTCATTGTCATCCTGGCAGCACTTTCATGCTCAGACGAAGCTACTTTCTGAACCGTAAGCCCCATAAGGAAAAAATTCAGTACAGCTATGATTCCTCCTCCGATTCCTCCCAGAATCACCGTGTAATTGAACGGAACTTTCTCCGGTAATACCAGATGAAGGACTCCGATAACAATCCACATCAGGATGACACCCGTCACCGTACTGACCGCCACTCGTTTTGTTTCTTTTTTCACCGCTGGTTGAACATTGTCCATAAAATTGCTCATAATTTCCTCCGTTCGCACATATTCTGCGTACATTTCCAGACTTTCATTCCAACTTCATTATAAAAGTTACCCCGGTCACATATGCCTGTTAAATGATACTTTTTCCTTTTTCTTTTCTTTTTTTTCACGTTTTGTCACGGAAAGGTATAACTTGTACGCTACCATAAACGAACCGCCCAGTCCGAAAAAAAATCCGGGGATGAAAACCCATCCGCCCACTCCCGTATACTCTGACAGCCACCAGCAAACACCCAGACATAATAAAAGCGGGGTAACAAATGAAAGTCCGAACTGCGTGAATGCAGTGATATACTTTATAATATCCATCCATTTCTTCATTGTATCCGCTCCTTTATACCTTTGGTATTATTTGTCATTTTACCAATGAAACACTATCAGATATATAGATTTTATCACAAAGTCACTAATCGCTCAACGATTTCCGTTTAATCTTTTAAAAGATTTTACAATTTCCAAATTATATTTTTATTTTCTTCATAATTTATTTTATTAATTTTGGACATTATTATCAGTTTGTCTAAAAAGTTTCTTTTTATACTTTAGATTTCTATGAGAAATAGAATATCACGAGGTCAAAAAAAGTGTCCCACATACCAATATCAGGCACTCTTCACCCAATGATATTCGTATGTAGAACACATTTTTTATGGATTTATTCATATAAGTATTTGGAATTTTCTTCCAGATCGATAGTACTCTGATCCAGCCATTGATATCCGGCATCAATAAATTCATCATTTTTCATGCCTAATACGGCTCTCACTGCTGCTACTACCGTAGCATATCCCATTCCGTACGGGTTCTGGCAGACAAGTCCCACCTCCGTGCCGTTTCGCACGGCTTCTGCCTGAGCTTTTCCCATATCAAATCCGACCAGCTGAAGATTCCTGTCTGCATAGTCTTTGAGGACAGTCAGCGCCGTTTCACTCATAACTTCATTGGTACAGAAATATCCTTTCAGTTGTGGATGTTGCTCCAGCGTCTCTTTCATCTGCTCTTCAATGGAAGGCTCTTCCTCTTTGGAAGGCTCATAAGAAATTGAAACAATCGAAACATTCGGATGATTTTCCGCAACTTCATCCTCGAATCCTTTTACCCGTTCCTGGCTGCTTTCACCCAGCTGGAGATGTGCCGCCACCGCTATTTCACCCTGTTCACCAATGATTTCACAAAGTTTTTTTGCCGCTTCCGCGCCGGCAGAATAATTATCTGTCGCACAAACCACGTCAATCAGATCATTATTCGTAACTCCGGAATCCAGAACAATCACCGGAATTCCATTTTCCCGGGCAGCTTCCAGCTGTGCTCCACAGGAATCCATATCTACCGCAGCAAGGCACAGGACATCTGGATTTTCCGAGATAACAGCATCCAGAATATTTACCTGTTCATCAACTCCGCCTTCATTTTTAGGTCCTTCAAAAGTATACTGAATCTTATCTGCATCTTCATAGCCAAGTTCCTGATTCAGATCTCCTATTGCCTGATCGATTCCTTTCTTCACCGCTCCCCAATATCCGGCACTTGTACCTTTTACTACAAAAGCAAGTCTGCTTTTCTTTTCCAGAATCAGGCCCTTCACTGAAGTATAATCTGTCACAAGCTTTTCTTCATCCGGAAGTTCAATCTCCACTTCTTTTTCCTGCCCATCATTTTCCGTATCTTTCGTCGCATCTCCTGAAGCATCCAATTCTGAAGTCCGTGATTCATCCATATCTTTTTCTGTCTCTTCTGTGCGATCCGAACTTCCGTTATCTGTCTTCTCCTGCTGTGCAGCATTCTGTTTTCCTGTTCCGCAGCCAGCCAAAAGCACTCCCGTCAACAGCAGTGCTGCCAGTTTTTTCAGCTCTTTTTTCATCATACAGTCCCCTTGATTTCAATGACAATTGTCTGCTACCGTTTCCTTCATGCATATACGCACACCATATAACACGCCTTTATTATACATGAAAGTAAAAAATAGTCTATAGGCGATTCTTAAGATTTTTGTGGTTTTTTTGTGTCTTTTTTATTGAAAATCATAATTTCTTCCCACACAGCTCTCAAAATCAATACCGTCACAGGTCCAAGAAAAAAACCACCAAATCCATATAAATAAAAGCCGCCATAAACCGAAACCAGCATCACAGCAGGGTGAAGTCCGATCTCTTTTCCCAAAATTCTCGGTTCCAGAAATTGTCTGGTCAGATTCACCGTAAGGTATAGAATCAAATAACCAAGAGCCGTCAGATATTCCCCTTTCAGCATCCACAAAACAGCCCAGGGGATCAATATCGTACCGGCACCAATCAAAGGGAGCGCATCTAATATTCCTACAATAATACCAGCAACCGCAAAATAAGGATTTTCCAAAATCCAGAATCCAATCACACACACAATGGAAATCATCATCATCAAAATACATTGCGCTTTCAGATATCTTCCTCCTGCATGGCATATTTTTCTCCAGACAGAAGCAATCTTACCTGTCAATTTCCCCCTGTTGATTTTCTCCCGAAATGTTTCCATATCTTTTATTACCAATGTTCCAAAAATAATTATCACCAGAATCCCGCCGATCAGGACAACAATTCCTCTGATCATAGTTACCAGATAATCGAAGCAGACACTTCCCAGTTTATTCTGTACTTCTTCCTGCATCCTGCCGGTCTGATACAACAAAAAATTTCTTGCATCTTCCGCACAGATTCCTGTATAGGTTTCAATCATACGACAGCATGAATTTAAAAATCTGTCCACATGTTTTTCCCATGCTCCAATATTTATCATAAGATTTTCCACCTGGGAAATCACCATGACGGATAATTTCCAGATCCCCCAGGCTAACACAAACACTATAACTCCAATCAAAATCCCACCGGCAATTCCTCTTCTGATATGCAATTTTTTCTCCAACCATTTTGCCGGCGAAAGTACCATGGATGCAAGAAACCACCCCAATAAAAAAGGAATCGCCGGCGGCAGCAGATATTTCATACCCGCATAAATCACCACTCCGATTCCTGTCATCGTCACTATTTTTTTCCAATCCACTTCCGTCACCACACTCCCTATGAAACAGATTCAATAAATATCCTTTTCATAGTATCTGTTTTGCGGTTGCTAATATGCTGACAGTTTTTTGAAAATCTCTCCCTCCGGCTCTATCTGAAATTTCATTTGTTTTCCTGTTCCAGGATGCTCAAACTCCAGTCGATACGCACACAAACCTATCGTTTGTCCTTTTTCTTCTTCGGAAAGATGCTTGTTATATTTTCCATCTGCCCATAAAGGCATTCCATGATGTGACATCTGGACTCGAATCTGATGATGCCTTCCCGTCTGGAGCGTCACTTCAGCCAGTCCTGCCGTCTCAGTTATGTTTAAAATTTTATAATATAAAACGGATTTTTTTCCCTGCGGTGTTCCTTCAGGCACAACCCGTGATGTATTCGTTCTGCTGTCTTTTATCAAAATATCTTCCAGCTTATTCCCCTCTTTTGCTTCTCCGGTAAATACCGCCAGATATTTTTTCTTCATTCTCCCGTCCTGCTGTTGCCGATTCAGATTGGCTGTTGCTATAGAGCTTTTCCCAAATACCAGAATCCCTTCCACAGGTTGATCCAATCTCTGTACAACGCCCACAAATCCACCTTTCAGATAGTTTTTAAGCGCACTCTCCATATCCATCTGTCCGATTCTGGCACTCTGAACCGCCATACCGGCATGCTTTCTGCATACCAGAATTTGTTTGTCCTCATATAAAACATCTTCACTGCTCCAGTTCTTCATACATACACTCCATCTTATAGTATCCAATATATTTGTCGCTATTATACCGATTCGTATGCAAAAACACAAGTTCAAGTACATTTAATTCAAGACAAAACTGAACAACCGCTATATCGAATTTTTCTGATATAACGGTTGTTCTAATGATCTTCTTTATTCAATTGTATTTTCCTCTTCTTTTATTTTATTCTGTTTATATTAATAAGTTCTTTTATATAATATCTTTTAGTTCCCTATTCAATTATCTATATAAATTTTATATTTTCTTCTTCCCTGCTCGTAAGTTTTCTTTCTTACTTAGAAATGTTATATCTATATTATTAATGATAATAGGAAGTTTCCAAATCTATAATTCCGGTTATAAATTTTTCAAAATACTTTTTTCTACTTTCATTTCCTATATAGACGTTTGATTTTCTATCTGATTTTGGTTTTAATTTTCAAATATATCTGCTATCCTGTAACAGATACATCTTACTTTATTAACCTTATAATTCAATTCGGATCATTTCTCTTTTATTCTATATAGTTACAATCAATAGATTTGATATTTTTTTAAAAAATGTTTCTTTACACATCTTTTAAAATCTCACTATTACTTTTGTGGTATTGTATTCAATGTAAGGATCAGCTCTTTTTACCTTTCATCTATCCATTTTCATATCTTATGTATGATTTTCTTTTTCTTTTCATCCTTCATGAGAGGTCTTTCTTGCGGGGAATGCTTTATCATACCACTCTTACATTGATTGTTTAAAATTTATGTTCCCACTGGACTCTTCCTCCTTATCTTTTTTCACAATTACTTTTTACATCCCATTTAGAATACTGATTCTTTATGATAAACTTTGATTTAAATAATTATTTGTTTTTGATTTCTTTTCACGTTTGAATAAGATTTATTGCTTTCCGTTCAATCTTACCACCCAAACTTTCTGGAAATCCGATTCAATTAATTATTTAATTAAATTATCTGTTCGAATTCAATTTCTTTATGGTTTGTTTCCATTCTTCTTATGATGATTTCTCGTCTCTATCATAGAAAATGGGGGTTGATGTTTGAAGTAAGTGTTTTGTTTTTTGTTGAGATTATAATACCAAATGCCTTTCGATTTGTCAACACTTTTTTTGAATTATTTTTAAGTTTTTTTATTATATACTTTCTTTCTTCTTTTAAACTGTTTATTTGTCTTATAATTTCATAATTGTATTATCAATTTATACAATTCATAAAATTTAAACATTTCATAAAAAGGATAATGTCCTTATTACAAACAGCATCGGTAATACAACCTGGCATTCATAATAAGGACATTATCCTTTATACTTATTTATCCTCTATAGTAGTTGATCAGGCATCCTTTCAGGATAATGGTTCTTTCATCATCTGTAAGATCCCCCAGCTTCATCTCGAATGGAATCAATTCATCGCCCACAACATATGCTGTCACAGTATCCCATTTCTCCTCAACTGCTTTCCGTACATCAGGTACGAACAGATAGTCTCCGTTTTTAAATGGAAGATCTCCCGCTGGAATGAGGAATGGGAGCATACCCCAATTGATCAAATTGGAACGGTACCTCTTAGTAGCATATTCATTGGCAATATTTGCCCAGCCTCCTAATACTTTCTGGCAGGACGCCGCCTGTTCACGTGCAGAACCATCCCCCGGTTTCACTGCAAAGATAGTGGAACCTACTCCTACGTTTGATTTATCTACATCCGGATATTTTGTATGAATTCTTTCAAGTACCGGCTTCAGTTCCGGCAGCGCATCTATCGGACATTTTCCTTCCTGAATCGCCTTTTGCGCTTTTTGCACTTCTTTTGCCCTTCCAACATATGCAGGATCCTTTCTCGAAAGAGCAAATTCAGCAAGTCCCAGAGGATTGGAACGATAAGAAGAAGTCTCACCGGACGGAATCAACTCATCTGTTGTGGTTACCGGATCATGAATCTCAGAAACAACTTTAAGAATCAGGTTATCCGCCAATGCCGGCATCTCGGGCCAGTCTTTAATATTCGGTCCAAACTGAATCTCAACAGACGGATCAGCTACACCCTTACTGTCAAAAACGCGGTTCTCATAAATTGTTTTATCAAAATAATATTTCGGATTCGTATAAGTTCCTTCGAACTCGGTAGCCGGTGTCAGACGGCCCTTATTGGCTGCCGTAGCAGCGATAGAACGTGCATCCATAAGTGCAACAGAAGAAATCTGACCATTCTGGATTTTGGATCCTTCTCTGTTCGGGAAGTTTCTGGTAGAATGACGGATACTGAACGCATTATTAGCAGGAGTATCTCCAGCACCGAAACATGGACCACAAAATGCTGTTTTTACAATAGCACCGGTTGCAAGCAAAGTAGCCAATGCACCATTTTTAGCAAGTTCCATATAAATCGGTGTACTTGCCGGATAAACACTCAATGTAAATGCATCGGAACCGATACTTGCGCCTTTCAATATATCAGCTGCCGCACAGATATTCTCAAATCCACCGCCGGCACAACCCGCGATAATTCCCTGCTCTACATACAATTTTCCATCATGTACTTTATCTTTTAACGTAAAGTCTACTTTTCCGTCCAGGCTGACCTGTGCTTTCTTTTCAACATCATCCAGTATATCCATCAGATTGGCATTCAGCTCATCAATGGTATAGGTATTACTCGGATGGAATGGCATGGCGATCATCGGACGGATTTTATCAAGTTCCACAATAATCATGCCATCATAGTAAGCAACCGGACCCGGATTCAGTTCTTTATACTCTTCACTTCTTCCATGGATCTCATAAAACTCTTCAATCTTTTCATCGGTTCTCCAGATGGAAGACAGACAAGTGGTCTCGGTGGTCATAACATCCACACCAATACGGAAGTCAGCACTCAGGTTAGAAACTCCAGGTCCTACAAATTCCATTACCTTGTTTTTTACAAACCCATTTTTAAACACTGCACCGATAATAGCCAAAGCCACATCCTGAGGTCCTACTCCCGGAATTGGTGTTCCGGTCATATAAACGCCCACTACACCCGGCATATCAATATCATAGGTCTTGGATAAAAGCTGTTTTACCAATTCCGGTCCGCCTTCACCCACAGCCATCGTACCCAATGCACCATAACGGGTATGGCTGTCAGAACCAAGAATCATTTTTCCGCCCCCAGCCAGCATTTCTCTCGCAAACTGATGGATAACAGCCTGATGAGGCGGTACATAAATACCACCATATTTTTTTGCACAGGTAAGACCAAACATATGGTCATCTTCATTGATAGTTCCTCCTACTGCACACAATGAATTATGGCAGTTGGTAAGAACATAAGGTACCGGAAACTTTTCCAGTCCTGAAGCTCTTGCAGTCTGAATAATTCCCACAAAAGTAATATCATGAGACGTAAGCTTGTCAAATTTAATCTGCAGCTTTTTCATGTTCCCGGATGTATTATGTGTCTCCAGGATCCCATAAGCTATTGTCTGTTTTGCTGCTTCATCCGGTGCCGGAAGTCCCTGAGCCGCCGCTTTTTCCGGTTCTACAATCTCAGTTCCGTTCAACAGATAAGTTCCGCCTTCCAATAATTGAATCATAATAATCTCTCCTCTGTTTTTGATTCATTTTTTCTGACAGCTATAATTCTGCTTAATCATTTTTTTCCATATATTTCATATAGCTGACTACCATCATTGCAATCTTGAATGTAAGAGCATCATCAAAGACACGAATATCCAATCCTGTACTCTTCTGCAATTTTTCCAGACGGTACACCAGTGTATTACGATGTACATAAAGCTGTCTGGATGTCTCAGACACATTCAGATTATTTTCAAAAAATTTATTGATTGTTGTCAAAGTCTCATCATCAAAAGTATCCGGAAGCTGTTCTCCAAATACTTCTTTCATGAACATCTGACACAGTGGAATAGGAAGCTGATAAATCAGCCGCCCGATTCCCAGATTATTATACGGGATAACCACTTTGTCCGAGTAAAATATTTTTCCCACTTCGAGAGCCATTTTTGCTTCTTTATATGAGCGAGAAACATCTTTAATCTCATGGATTACATTTCCATAAGAAACCCTGACTTGAGACATTGCCTCTGCATTCAGCATATCTACCAGCGTTCTTGCTGTCTGATTCAGCTCTTCATATCCCTCGGACTCTTTCAATTCTTTCACTATAATAATGCTTTTCTCGTCAATCGCAGTAATATAATCGCGCGGTTTTGACGCAAATAAACTTTTTACAGTCTCCATGGCGTTATTATCTTTTTCATATTTTGTCTCCACCATGAAAACTACACGTTTGGCTTCTGTATCAATCCTGAGTTTTTTCGCCCTGTTATAAATATCTACCAAAAGAAGATTATCCAGAAGAAGATTCTGAATGAAATTATTTTTATCAAGACGTTCTTTATACGCAATGATCAGATTCTGAATCTGGCTCACTGCAATTTTACCTATCATATAGGCATCTTCGCTGCCACCGCCGGTAACAAGTACATATTCTACATTCTGGTCATCATACACTTTAAAAAAATGATACCCCTGCAGTACCTGACTGTCTGCCGGAGAATAAGCAAATTCCCGAATATGATCCGGATTGGGCCCTCCTTCGTTAAAAGTGGATGCCAACATCTGACCTTCTACGCTGAGCACACACAGATCAATTCTGGTAATTGCTCTCAATTCATCGATCGTTTTTTGTAATACCTGGCTTGAAACCAAGCTCTCACTCCCTTCCTGATCCAGTCCCTTTTTCTTTCCTTAAATCATATCGTATTTTTCTGCAAAAAGCAACGAATTCTAATAACTTTTCTGTAACATAAAAAGGCGCCAACCCTGCCTCAGGTATTGGCGCCTTTGATTTCATTATGTAATTAGTTGGTGATTGTAAGTTCTGTCTCTTTGTCAAATACATGAACTTTGGACATATCCAGACCAAATTTAACGGTATCACCAGTTCTGGAAGTTGTATGAGGATTAACACGTGCTGTCATGCTGAATCCTTCAACATCGAAGTACAGGAATACTTCAGCACCCAGAAGCTCGTATACGTTGATAGTAGCTTCAACTGTGCTTTCCGGGAACAGGGAAGCATCGTCTGTTACGTTCTCTGGACGAATACCCATAACAACTGTCTTTCCAGCATATCCGCCGTCGATCAGAGCTTTAGCTTTTTCAGCCGGCAGTCTCAGTGTATATTTTCCAACAACCAGATCTACATCTTTTCCTGTAACTTTAACAGTTGCATCCAGGAAGTTCATCTGAGGAGATCCGATGAAACCAGCTACAAACAGGTTTCCAGGAGCATTGTACAGATTCTGAGGAGTATCAACCTGCTGTACGATACCATCTTTCATAACTACGATTCTGGTTCCCAGTGTCATAGCTTCTGTCTGGTCATGTGTAACGTAGATAATGGTAGCACCCAGTCTTTCATGCAGTTTGGAGATCTCAGTTCTCATCTGAACACGAAGTTTAGCATCCAGGTTTGACAGAGGCTCGTCCATCAGGAATACTTTAGGATCACGTACGATAGCACGTCCCATAGCTACACGCTGTCTCTGACCACCGGAAAGAGCTTTCGGTTTACGGTCTAACAGTTTCTCCAGGTCAAGGATTTTAGCTGCTTCTTTAACCATTTTATCGATCTGATCTTTCGGAACTTTTCTCAGTTTCAGACCAAATGCCATGTTATCATATACTGTCATATGAGGATACAGAGCGTAGTTCTGGAATACCATTGCGATATCTCTGTCTTTCGGCTCTACATCGTTAACTACTTTATCACCAATTTTCAGTGTACCGCCGGAGATTTCTTCCAGACCAGCAATCATACGAAGTGTTGTAGATTTTCCACATCCGGATGGTCCTACGAAAATGATAAACTCTTTATCTTCGATCTCAAGGTTGAAATCTTTTACGGCTTCAAAACCGTTTGGATAAGTCTTATTAATGTGCTGTAAGGATAAACTTGCCATAATAAAAATACCTCCTGCTAATTCTTTCTATATAGTCTCCACAGTCAGAACTTTCTGTTCTGTAACTGAACTTAGTATACCTAAAATCACTCCTGTCCGCCATACCCGAAATACACAAAGTTTTCAATAACAGGTTGTAAAAAATGTTCTCTACTACTTTCTTATTTTTGCTTTTGTGGCAATTTAACTAAAAATTTCAATTTTTCATATACACATTGACGAACCTCTTTGATTTTTCTTTTCTATTTTGCCAAAGCAATTATCCGTCAAGCATTTTCTTCTCCACTGTTTCTTTATTTTAACACATTCTTCATTTGCAATTTTCTATTATATTCGCTATACTGTATTATTATGAGACAAGGGACAAAAAGTCAGTCACGGCATGCTTACATGCCTGTGACTGATTTTGGGGACCGCAAAAGCATGAGGAAGTAGCCCGAATAGGGCGGATTCCGAATGCTTTTAGAATTTCGAGAGTGCGAAGCACGGAGAAATTCGTAGTCTCATCCCATTTGTCGTGCAACTCATTATTATAATTTTATAAGACAAGGGACAAAAAGTCAGTCACGGCATGCTTACATGCCTGTGACTGATTTTGGGGACCGCAAAAACAAAATAACGTTCAGAAAAGAGGAGTAAGTAATGGGCAATCTTTTTAATCCGGATAACAAATTCTTTGTATTTATGGGAAGAGTCGCAGACCTGATGATCCTAAATCTTTTATGTATCGTCTGTTGTCTCCCGATCGTGACCGCAGGTCCATCTATCACAGCTTTGTATTATGTAACACTGAAAATGGTAAGAAATGAAGAAACTTATATTGTAAGAGGATTTTTCCATTCTTTCCGCCAAAATCTGAAACAGGGGATGATTATCCATATTATTATGCTGGTAGTGGGTATCCTGCTTGTATTTGATCTGTACTTTTGTCGGGTTATGCAGACACAGTCATCTTTTTATAAAGTACTTAACTATTTATTTATGGTAGGAACAGCGGTCTATGTCATGCTTTTCATTTATATTTATCCTGTCCTGTCCAAGTTTTACAACTCAATCAAGCGTACTTTCCTGAATGCATTCCTGATGTCTATCCGGCACTTTCCTTATACAATCCTGATGCTCGTAATTACCGCAGCACCGATTGTTCTGGCATTTGTTGTATCTAATGCATTTGCTTATGTGCTGCTATTTTATATCCTTCTGGGATTCTCAGTGATTGCATATATTAACTCAAATTTCTTTGTAAAGATATTTGATAAATACATACCGGAAGAAGCGGCAGATGCATCTGATGAATCTCTTAAAGAAATTGATGCTTCTGTATTCAAAAATCTTCAGCCAACAAACGAATCTCCGGAAGAGATTGAGTCTGCAGAAAATACAGAAACCGGTGATAGTTTCAGAGCAGACGATGATACTCCGAATGATTCTGTGAACAACAGGGAATAGTTTCATATTTATACATGAGAAAAGCTGCGATACATCAGATTTCTGATTGTATCACAGCTTTTTATTTATTCCGTTGCCTCAAATGTGATTGTAACTTTAAACAAATCTCCATCCAGGTAGATATCAAAGGTTCCATGCTGCAGTTTCACCAGGTTCTGAGCAATGGATAATCCCAGACCGCTTCCTTCTGTACTTCTTGATACATCTCCGCGGATAAACCGCTCTGTCAATTCTTCCGCACGGATATTCAGCGGATGTTCCGAAACATTTTTTAGTTCAAAGATTACACGGCATCCAATCTTTTTTACTTCTACATATACTCTGGTTCCCGGCATCGCATATTTGGCGGCATTATTATAAAGATTTTCAATCACTCTCCACATTCTTCGGCCGTCTGCCAGAATCACCACCGGTTCTTCCGGTATTCTGCTTATAATCTCCAGACTTCTTGCGGCAAATTTTTCTTCAAATTCTCCATTGGTCTGTCGGATTAATTCTCCCAAACGGATGGGCTGCATATCAAGTACGATATTACCGGAACTGATCTTGGATGCTTCCACCAGATCTTCCGTCAATTGTTTCAGTCTCTGAGATTTGCTGTCAAGGATATCAATATATCCTTTTATTTTCGGATCCTGAATGTCTTCTCTCTTTAAAAGATCCACATAATTGATGATGGATGTCAGCGGTGTCTTAATATCATGTGAAACATTCGTAATCAGATCCGCTTTCAGGCGTTCACTCTTTAACGTCTCTTTGACTGCATTCTGTAAGCCGTCTCCCACATGATTGACTGCCTCCGCCATTTCTTTGTTATCTCCAATCAGTTCGGATGCATCTATTTTAAAATCCAGTTCACCGCTGGCGATACGCGCCAACCCATCTCTGATCACCTGACGCCCTGCACCTTCCCTGATCAGATATAAAAGTACCAGACTGTCACCAATCAGTGCCAATACCACACCAAATCCTCTGAAAATCGATACCGCAAAAATGTTTCCCAGCATCAGGACACTGAACGCTATAATCATCCTGCCTGATGTTTGTCTTGCCATGTAAACCTTCTTACAGCTTTGAACAATCGAATAGCACAGACTGGACTTCCATATTCTTTTTCCCTTGATGCGGCGAACCACACTCATATAAGCCGCAAGGAAAATTCCTCCCAAGGCCACCTCTCCTGATACGATCAGAACTTCCGCAAAGAGATCCCAGGCATACATTTCATCAATAAATAAAATTCCCAGTGTCAGTAGTAAGGCCAGAGAAATAAAGGTTACAGCCAATGCCACTTCCGTAGGCGCCCCATCACCGAACGCTCTGTGCAGTCCTCTGTCCGTCCTGATTCTTCCTGCCTGTATAGTGAGAAGTACCAATGTGAGAATTCCCAACAGAAAACTTATCACACTGCCAACCAACAACATTTTTCCCCATCCGGAATATTGCTCATAATATTGTCGGGCACTATAAATCCCATCATTAAACGGATAATCCGCATTCAGCATAATATCTATTGTTTCATTCTCTCCGGTAATGGCATTATTTCCAAAATATTCTTTCAGGTATTTTTCCGCATCACTGTCCGCATCTACATTTTCCAATCGTCCATTTACTCTGTCCGCATGGAAATACAAAACCTGATCTATATTGTCAATTTTCCGATACCCATTTTCCCACTCCGGGACATTGGTGTACAATGAGCCATCATCTTTGCTTTCCACCACATACATAACATTGGATTCCGTTTCCAGTTCTTCCTGTATTCCGCTGTACATGGAAAGCAAATTACCGGTATCGATCAGAATTTGATACAGATCCATCAAAGAAACGGTTTCCGGATTTTTATTGGCATAGTCAGCAAGTGTAATTCCCGACTGCGGAAGATATTTCTCTTCTTCTTTTCCCTGAGCATAAAGCTGTAAAAAAGCCGGAGAATACTGCCATGAACTCTCCTCCGTCACAGTACCCTGCTCTTCCAAAGCAGCTTCATCTGCATCGTAAACTTCTACCTCTGTCGCTTCATCTGCATAGTAGGAATTTTCCATATTGTTTCGAACTTCAAAAAGGATTTCATCCAATCTCTGAAGAGTACCGTCCTCTGACATTTTACGGATATCGCCTACCGTATATGTGGTATATTTATTCATCTCCTTTCCGGTTTTGCTCAGATCCGTAATATCAACTTTGTTCTCCGTATTCAGCTTACCATTCGTAAAAAAAGCCTTCCCCTCTGTTGCCAGTTCCGGAAGCCGGTGAAGAAATTGTGCCACTGCTGTTCCACACTGATATGTTTCTTCATAAGATGACTGACGATTCTGGGTAATCTGCTCAAGCTGCATACCACTTTGAAACAATTCAGCCAGCATGGTCACCGTTGCAGTAAACACACCGATTGCAGCCAGAAACAGAATGATCAGCAACGCTTTGATTCCTTTTGAAAAAAAGAAACTTCTCTGTTTTTTTTCTCCCATAACAATAACCTCCTGCATACAGGGGTCACATTTTTTCTATTTTATATCCAATCCCCCATACCACTTTCAGATATCTAGGCTCTCTCGGATTGATCTCTATTTTTTCTCTGATGTGCCGGATATGCACAGCTACCGTATTGTCTGCGCCTATAGCCTCTTCATTCCATATATTTTCATAAATTTGTTCAATAGAAAAAACTTTTCCCTGATTTTTAATAAGCAATAACAAAATATTATATTCTATTGGTGTAAGTTTCACCATTTCTCCATCTACTGTTACTGTTTTCAAATCATCGTTAACCATCAGACCACCGCAGGTATATACTGCCTGTTTTTCTTCCACTGCCATATTTCCAAGCTGTGTATAACGGCGAAGCTGAGATTTCACTCTGGCAATAAGCTCCAATGGATTAAATGGTTTTGTGATATAATCATCCGCACCAATATTCAGTCCCAGAATCTTATCCACATCTTCTGATTTTGCCGACAAAATGATAATCGGAATACTGCTGTATTCCCGGATTTTACGGGTCGCACGAATACCATCCAGATTTGGCATCATTACATCAATTAAAAGTAAATGAATTTCTTCCTGCTTCAACATTTTTACCGCCTGAATTCCATCATAAGCTTTCAGGATACGGTACCCCTCCTGCGAAAGATAAATTTCAATCGCGTCCACAATTTCTCTATCATCATCGCAAACTAATATATTGTACATTTTCTGATTTCCTTTTTCTGTAGTCATTATTTTCACCTCACTTTCCATTATAGGGGATAGCCGACCTAAACGCCAGCTGTTCTTTCTTACAAAATTATGGTATCAGGGAAATCTTTAGAGAGGGTTGGGGAAAATCTTAAGATTTGATGAATTCAGAAAATATACTTATATCATTTGATGAGACAAGGGACAAAAGCTTTTGACAAATTCATCTTGTTATGTTATTCTGTTACCGACAGGCAGTCGGTCTGTTAATATTATCCAGAAATGGCAGGAATATAAATGAGAGTAGTAAAAGAAGCTGAAGAACGTAAAAACGAAATATTGGATGCAGCAGAAAAGCTATTTGGAGCAAAAGGGTTCGATCATACCAGCACAAATGATATTTTAAATGAAATCGGGATTGCCCGGGGTACCTTGTATTATCATTTCAAATCAAAAGAAGATATTCTGGATGCCATGATTGAACGTATAACAAGACAACTGATAGCAAAAGCAACAGACATCGTGCAAAAGAAAGAAATTCCGGTACTGCAGCGTCTGACCATGACAATTATGGCATTGAATGTAAACAATGAACTTGGGTTGGAAGTAATGCAGCAGGTACACAAACCGCAAAATGCTCTGATGCATCAGAAAATGCAGGAAACTTTACTAAGCGGTGTCAATCCATTGATTACCGGTCTGATTGAGGAGGGAATCCAACAGGATATTTTCAGAACAGATTATCCCGCAGAAGCGGTGGAAATGACTATGTTATATTCCAGCACAGCTTTTGATTCCATGACTGTATACACTGAAGAAGAACGGCAAAGAAAAATCGTTGCGTTTATTTATAATCTGGAACAACTGTTGGGGATGGAACACGGAAGTATGCAGTCTGCCATTCTTCCTATTTTCCAGAACGAAACCAGACATCATGAGGTCAAAAGCTTTTGACCCTAATATCTAAGAAAGAATTGAGGAGTTTCATATGGGGAAGACAAAAAGCAATTTTTCAAAGTTTATGCTGCTCTGGACAGGAGAATTTGTATCTTCCATCGGCGGCGGTCTTACCAGTTTTGGTCTGGGGGTATATGTATTTAATCAAACAGGAAGTGCTGCCAGCATGGCGCTCGTCACACTGCTGGCATTTTTACCAACTCTTTTGTTCAGTGTTCCTGCCGGCGTGCTGGCAGACAGATATGACAGAAGATTGCTCATGATGATGGGGGATGGATTATCCGCACTGGGAATTCTCTATATATTAATCTGCATGCTTCAGGGAGATGCTGCTCTCTATCAGATTTGTATTGGTGTATTTATAAGTTCCGTGTTTTCCTCTCTCCTAGAACCTTCCTATCGTGCTACTGTTACAGATTTGCTCACCAATGAGGAGTATTCAAAAGCAAGCGGTATGGTAAGCATAGCCGGAAGTGCGCGCTATCTCATCTCTCCGATTTTAGCCGGAATTCTGCTTGCCGTCAGTAATATAAAACTCCTGCTGCTTATTGATATCTGTACTTTCATCCTCACGGTGATTTCAACCGCCGTTGTAAGAAAAGGAATCGCAGTAAAAGAAATGGAAAATAAATGTTCTTTTGCTGAAAGCTTAAAACAGGGATGGAAAGCAATTACCAAACGACGTGGGGTATTTATTTTGATTGTAATATCCTCCGTCATGACTTGTTTTATGGGTGTTTTACAGATTTTGGCTGAACCTCTGATTCTGGATTTTTCAAACAGTACCATTCTGGGTATCGGAGAAACGATCTGTGCCTGTGGAATGTTAGTATCCAGCCTGTTTTTAGGTGCAAAAGGATTACATCAAGGATATGTAAAAATCCTGAGTATTTCTTTGTTCCTTGCGGGCATTGGTATGATTGGATTCGGAATTCAGGAAAATATCTATATCATCTGCATTTTTGGTTTTCTGTTTTTTGCCACGCTTCCCTTTGCCAACAATTGTCTGGATTATCTGGTAAGAACCAATATTCCCGATGAACTGCAGGGAAGAGCCTGGGGCATGATCGGATTTTTATCTCAGATCGGATATGTTGTAGCCTACGCAACCGCAGGTGCGGCAGCAGACGGTATTGCTGCACAATTTCATATCAGAGTCGGTCGAGGCGCAGCCGTTGTTGTCATAGCCGCAGGCATCTTTTTAAGTTTAACATCACTGTTGATATATCCCGTAAAAAGTGTCAGGGCACTGGAAAGGAAAACAGTATGACAGGAAAGTTGATAAGGAACGATATAAAACAAAATAAATTATTATCCGCGATGACAATTATATTTATGGCAATTTCATCCATGCTGCTTGTTCTCACAGTTTTGTTGTTTACCAATCTTCTCTGTTCCATTGACGATCTCATGGCAACTGCAAAGACACCTGATTTTCTGCAAATGCATACCGGAGAGCTGGATGAATCGCAACTCCATCGTTTTGCTCTTGCGCATTCCGAAGTGAGGGAATGGCAGATATGCAAATACCTGAATCTGGAAAACAGCAGCATTTATCTGGGAAACTACAGTCTGGCAGACAGTACTCAGGATAATGGTCTTTGCGTGCAGGGAGAAAAATTTGATTATTTACTGAGCACAGAGAATCACGTTCTAAATGTTTCTCAAGGTGAAGTATATGTTCCTGTCTGTTATCGCACTCAGTATGATCTGCACCTTGGAGATACCATGGAAATCGGCAGTCAAAAGATGCACATTGCAGGTTTCCTCAGAGATTCCCAGATGAACTCCATGATGGCTTCCTCCAAACGATTTCTTGTAAATGAAAGCGATTATCAAAAACTCGCAGAATCAGGTGAAGAAGAATATCTGATTGAATTTCTCTTGAAAGACGGAACTGACACTGGCGTATTTGCCGCGGACTATGCCGCTGAGGGACTTCCTGCCAACGGTCCGACAATCACCGGCCCACTTATTCGTATGATGAATGCCCTTTCCGACGGAATGATGATTCTGGTGATTTTGCTTGTAAGCATAGTCGTCCTGCTCATTTCCATCCTTTGTATCCGTTTTATTCTTGCTTTGCGGCTAGAAAGAGACAAAAAAGAAATTGGCATGCTGAAAGCACTCGGAATTGGAAAAAAAGAGATTCGTCAGCTTTATTTTGCAAAGTATATTCTTTTTTCTGTATGTGGAGCTTTTATCGGACTTGTTTTGGCCCGTACGATGCAGAAACCTTTACTCCGACAAATGCAGGAACTATATGGTGCTTCAAGTGCAGGATGGCAGTCAGATATATTCTCTATTCTTGCAGTACTTCTTACGGAAGGGCTTATTCTGTTTTCTATCAGATGTGGTCTGAAAAAAACAGAACGATACACTGTTTTGGAAGCACTGTTTCCCAAACAGACAGAGAATAAGAAAAATAACCACAGACAATATCTGTTTATCGGTTTTGTAGTGGCTGCCTGCACCTTTTTGATGCTTGTACCTCAAAACTTGTACAGTTCTCTTTCTTCTCCGAAATTTGTTACTTATATGGGAATCGGAGACGGGGAAATCCGCATCGATATAAGGCAGACAGAAGATATCCGTACCATAACAGAGCGGATTGATACTGAACTTAAAAATGATTCACGAGTAAAAAAATATACGGTGCTTCAGACGAAATCCTGTCCCGCTTTATCTTCCGACGGAAATCAGATAAACCTGACTGTTGAAGCAGGTGATCATAATGCTTTTCCCATAAGCTACATAGAAGGGAAAGCACCTGAAGGAGAAAAAGAAATTGCCCTGTCTTCTTTGAATGCAGAAGAATTAGGTCTGTCTGTGGGAAGCACTCTGGAGCTTCTGATAAACGATACACAAATATCTTATACGATATGCGGTATCTATTCCGATATTACCAATGGAGGAAAAACAGCGAAAGTGGGAATATCATCTCCTATTAAGGACGATAATATTCCTGCCATGTGGAACATCGTATATGTCTCACTTGAAGATTCTGTTTCAAAAGAACAATGGATTGAAGAATACAACCAAACAGGCATAAAGATTGTAGATATCGCAGATTATGTGAAAGGAACTTACGGACAGACATTGCAGGAAATCCGTCTTGCTTCAAAAACAGCCACAATAATTGCCGCTGTCATTATTTCTCTGGTGGTGGCATTGTTTACACGGCTCATCGTGGAAAAAAATCGTTATTCTATATCCCTGCAAAAAGCACTTGGTTTTACCAGCGGCAGCATAAAAAAATCCTATATGATAAAAGGGCTTTTGCCTGCTATAATAGGAACTGTAGTGGGATTAATCACAGGAAACAGAATCGGAGAATATCTCTGCGGTATGATCTTGAAATCATTCGGTGCAGATCGCTTCCATTTTGTCATAGATTGGAATAAAACACTATTCTTGATACCCATCATCTCTCTGACAACAGCAGGCACTGCAGTTTGGATCGGCATAATGGCAATAAAAAAAGTGAAAGCTTTTGAATGTTGTATGGGAAAGGAGTAGGACAATGAAAGACTTATTAAAAGTAGAAAATCTATGTAAAAATCAGATACTGGATCACGTTTCTTTTACTATGGATTCAGGAGAAATGACGGCGATCATGGGACCGTCCGGTTCCGGAAAATCTACGCTTTTATATCAGATATCCGGTATGGATCAGCCCTCCAGCGGAAAAGTATGGCTGAACGGTCAGGAAATTACGGGACTTTCAGAAGATGAAAAATCAAATCTCCGATTGCACCGTATGGGATTCGTCTTTCAGCAAATGAATATGATGTCCAATTTAAACATTCTGGACAATATCTTGCTTCCTGCGATACAGGCAAATAAAGGCAAAAAAGATAATAGAAAATCAAAAGCTGAATTAACGGAAAATGCCAAAAAACTGATGCAAAAACTGTCTATTTCTGACCTGGCAGATCGAAGCATTACTCAAGCTTCCGGTGGACAGCTTCAGCGTGCCTGCATATGCAGAAGTATGATAAACCAGCCCGAAATTCTATTTGCGGATGAGCCGACCGGTGCATTGAATAAAAGCACAGCTGCCGAAGTCATGGAAGAATTTGTAGAGCTGAATCGTGAAGGAACCACAATCCTGATGGTAACACACGACAGCAAAATTGCCAGCAGATGCAGTAGAATCTTGTATCTTCTGGATGGCAGCATTCATGGAGAATTAATTCTTGGAAAATCAGATACCATTACCGAAAAGGAACGGGAAGAAAGAGTCAGCCAATGGCTGATGGAAATGGGTTGGTAATTTATGATCCCCTACAACAGTGCATCATAAGGAGGAAAATAAATATGTTTCGTTTGTGGGGAAAATTATGGAAAGATAACCGCATGATAAAAGATACTGTTATCTGTGACGAAACAGATGACACGAGAACGCATAAAGTTTTTCATTCTTTGGATGAAATCTGCTATCTCTGGGATCTCAGTAAACCCATCTGGCTGGAAAGCAACGTAAACGAATTTAAGCGTCACGACAAAACAAGATTTTACGCAGACAATTTCATTGATTCCATTGATTTTGATTATCTGGAAATCCAAATCATAGAAGAATAAAGATTACAGTTCAGCCTTGCCCGAACAGTTTCAGGTAACTACATCTGATTGCTGTTCGGGCCGGCTTTTATATATCATTCACCGGTATATCTGATATACACGGATCAATAAACTTTATTCTGAGAACTGTTTTGAAGATATCTTTTAATATTTTTCACTGTTTCTTCCACACATCTTTTACGGCTTTCGGTGGCTGCCCATGCGATATGTGGAGTAATCAGCAGTTTTCTGCTGTCCTGAATCTTCTGCAGCGGGTTATCCCGGGAAATCGGTTCCGTACTCAGCACATCCAGTCCGGCGCCCGCAATCATTCCCGTATTGAGTGCTTTGGCAAGATCAGTCTCATTTACGATTGGACCTCTTGCCAGATTCAAAAGTATAGCTGTCTTTTTCATTTTCTCAAATGCCGCACGGTTCATAAGATTATTTGTATGGACATTCAGCGGTGCATGAATGGACAAAATATCCGACTGCTCCAGAAGTGTTGAAAAATCCACTTGTTCATATGCTGTATCATACCTGTTCCCGGAAGCGGAACAGCAAATCACACGACACCCGAATGCTTCCGCAATCTGAGCCACCTTTCTTCCGATTGCGCCCATTCCCAAAATTCCCCATGTCTTTCCTGACAGCTCAGTAAATTTTTCTCCATAATAGGAGAACATTCCGCAGTCCGCATATTCTCCCGACTTAACAAACTCATCATAAAATCTAAGCTTCTCGAGCAAATAAAACAGCAAGGCGAATGTGTGCTGTGCTACTGCCTCCGTAGAATATCCAGCCACATTGTATGCCGCTATTTTTCTTTTTTTCAGATACTCTCCATCCAGATTATTGACACCGGTGGCGGTTACACATACCAGTTCCACTGAAGCTGCAGTCTTCAGCGTTTCTTCACACACCGGAAGTTTATTTACTATGATCACCTGGGCATCCTGAATTCTCTCTGCCATCTGCTCTTTGCTCGTCTGAGGATAAACCTCTACTTTTCCAAATTGTTCAAAGGCGGCAAAAGAGATATCGTCACCCAGACTTTTTGCTTCTAAAATAGCTATTTTCATATTCCATTTCCCTTATCTTATGGTTGCTTTTATCATTTTTTAAGATTTTCTCACGTCAGATATTCCCTTATTACCTCCCGCATAATATGGTCTTCTTCCGGCGTCAGCATATGAGAAAACTTTGTCCCACTGGCAGCGGTCTGCTGAATTCCTTCCGTAACACGGTTAATCAGTTCTTCCCTCGTCTCTTCCCTGATCTTATCCATCTGAATATCCTGTGTCGGTACCCGGGAAGTATTTTCCATATAGTCCATGAGCCCGTCCAGAATAATATCCTCTTTACTGATAAATCCCATAAATTGCTTCATCAGAAGCAGCAGTGCAAATATTCCTGCTCCTACCAAAACGTATTGATACCGCATCAGTTCCGCTTCTTCATAGCGATATGTTCCATAAACAGCGGCCATCATCAAAAGGAAACACAGCAGTGCACCAAAACCAATCCCCTGCTTCCATTTTTGCAAACTGATTCCCCACACTTTTCCTTTCACCAGCTGGGTACGAATAAAAACTTCCGGGTTATTGATCGCCTGTTCACGTGTAAGACGCATCTGATATTCGTTCAAAAATTCTTTTGTCCACTTTCCTTTTGGTTCCGTTATCCGGCGTAAATCACGCATAGCTCTGCTGTAAAAGTGATCCACCATAACAATGCAGAAAACTCCCAGTATTCCTGCCGCAATCATCCCATAAAGCAACAGATTTTGTTTCATCCATTCATGAAGCATATGTGATTACCCCCTTATTTTCATCTCCCGAAATGGGAGGATTTCCAGCCGTTCATAGCCCCGGGGCTTACCAGCGGCCTTCTGGAGATATTATATCGCCCATATGCCGGATTTGAAACCAAAATCGTTCGTCAAATTCCCTGTATTTTTGCCACAGACACTCATTTTTCATGGAAGTAACATTCAATTTTAATTACAGTTCTCTTAACATCTCACTCACAAGATTTACACAGTGCCAAGCCGCTTTTTTCTCAAATGTAGGATAATCCATGGTTGCACTATTGTCTGCTTTATCTGAGATCGCACGCAAAATGACAAAAGGTATTTTATTCAAATACGCTACCTGTGCAATTGCCGCGCCTTCCATTTCTGTACAATATCCTGCATAAGTTTTAATCAGCTCATCTTTTACCTCAGCATTGGCCACAAATTGATCGCCGCTTACGATTCTTCCTTCAAATACTTCAATATCCGGATTCACCTTTTTGCACACACTTACCGCTTTTTCACGAAGTGCCGCATTGGCCACAAAGGAAAAAACTTCCATTCCGGGGATCTGCCCTTTCTGATATCCGAATTCTCTGGCATCTACATCATGTTGAAGAGTATCTGTAGATACCACAATATCTCCAATATTAATCTCGTTTTTTAAGGAGCCCGCAATACCTGTATTGATAACTGCTTCCACCTGAAAATCATCAACCAGGATCTGTGTGCATACTGCCGCATTCACTTTTCCAATACCAGATTGTACAACAACTACTTCTTTTCCGTTCAGAATACCATGATGAAATTCCATGGAAGCTTTCTTCGTTAAGGTCACATGTTCCATCCGTTCCTGCAACGCTTCCACTTCTATTTTCATTGCTCCGATAATTCCTATTTTGTTCACTTTATTTTCCTCCATATCTGTCTTATCATTCGCTGCTCTCAAAATGTGCAGGCACATTTTTCTTGCTAACGCTCATTATATCATAAATCACTCAACGATTAAAATATTTCAATTATTTTGTTCAAATATATACTGTTTTTTGCTATAATACCAATGGATTTTAATGTTGCCGTTTTTCACAATCGGCAGCGTTATCTGGCAAAGCAATTTACACATGAGAACAGGAGGAATATTATGGTATACAAAACAAAAGGAACATGTTCTTCCCAGATCAGTTTTGAACTGATTGACGGAAAGCTTCACAATGTAGTATTTACCGGCGGCTGTAATGGTAACCTGAAAGGAATTGGTGCTCTGGTAGAAGGTCAGGATGCAAAAGAGGTCATCTCACGACTGGAAGGAATCCACTGTGGATTCAAACCAACCTCATGTCCGGATCAGCTGGCACAAGCCCTGAAACAGGCTTTGAAATAATCTCAATGAAAGCATACGGCTCCACATATACCCGGTGTGAAGCCGTATATTTTATCTGTCCCATTTATCACACAGGCTGTTAATCTGACTGGTGAATTTCGCCAGATCCTTATTGCTTCCTCCTTCATTGTGACGGATTACTGTAAGAAGTCTCTGTCCTGCCGCAACCAATCGTTGGTATACACTGGATGCTTTTGTCTGTTTCGTTTTTTGCTGTATACGTATACCATCTGTCTGGCGTACAAAAATCCCTTCTTTCAGATCATAAATCGTACCACTATAAGGTGCCATCGCATGATAATGAAGTTCATCTTCAAGTCTTCCTGCCAATGTCTCACAGGATTCTGTTTCTCCATGACATACAAAAAACTGACGCGGTTTCTCCACAAAAGAAGATGCCCACTTCATCAACCCCACATTATCTGCGTGCCCGCTGATCCCCGGCAGTACACAGATTCTGGCATTTACCTGAATCTCCTCACCAAAAAGCTTCAACTGTGGCACTCCTTCTACGAGAGCTCGCCCTGGCGTTCCTGTAGCCTGATAACCCACAAATAATATTGTGCACTCTTTTCTCCAGAGATTATGCTTCAGGTGATGCTTGATACGTCCCGCATCACACATACCACTTGCTGATATGATCACTTTGGGCCGCTCATCAAAGTTAATCGCTTTTGATTCTTCGCTGGTAACAGAAAGCTGTAATGATGGAAATGTAATCGGGTTGACTCCCTTTTCAATCAGCTCCATTGCCTCCTGATCAAAGCACTCTTTGTAATGCTCCCTGAAAATATTGGTGGCTTCCACAGCCAATGGACTGTCTACCACTACCGGAAAATCCTCATGTCCTGTGACCATACGGTCTTCTTTTATTTTTCTTATAAAATATAGCATTTCCTGTGTTCTTCCTACAGCAAACGAAGGAATTACTACATTTCCGCCCTGATCAAATGTTTCCTGAATCACTTCAGCCAATGCCTGTGTATAATCCGTTGGTCTTTCATGGGTTCGATTCCCATATGTTGATTCCATCACTACATAATCCGCAGATAAAAGATACTCCGGATTTTTGATGAGGGGCTGGTTTATATTCCCAATATCCCCTGAAAATACAATTGTTCTCGTCTCACCGTCTTCTTCCAGCCATATCTCAATACTTGCAGAACCCAGAAGATGACCGGCATCCGTAAAACGAACCTGAATACCATCAGCAATCGTAAGAATCTGTTTATAAGGACATCCAACCAGATTACTGATTACCCCTAACGCATCTTCCATCGTATAAACAGGTTCCACGGCTTCTTTTCCGGCACGTTTTCCTTTTCTGTTTTTCCACTCTGCCTCGAACATCTGTATGTGAGCACTGTCACGCAGCATAATATCGCACAAATCCGCTGTCGCATATGTGGTATAGATATTTCCCCTGAATCCTCTCGCATAAAGCAGTGGCAATAACCCTGAATGATCAATATGCGCATGTGTCAGCAGCACAAAATCCAGATCGGAAGCAGCCACAGGAATTTCTTCATTTTCATAATAATTCGGCCCCTGCTCCATCCCACAGTCAACCAGAAAACGTTTCCCTGACGATTCCAGATAATAACAGCTGCCTGTAACTTCATGTGCTGCACCAATAAACATTAACTGCATAAAAATCCTCCTTTCCGGACGATGTAAATTCTTATACTATATTATACGCTCTGTGAAAGATGAATGCAACGCTGCGCCTTACATCTCTGAACGCAACTCTTTTCTTGACTTTTTCCATCGTAAGATTAATAATACTGTTACATCATATTTTATAAATGTAATATTTTCAGGAGGATTAGGTATGAAACATATCGTTCTTACCGGCGGTGGTACTGCCGGTCACGTTACTCCAAATATCGCTATGATTCCCGCTCTGAAAGAAAAGGGATTTAAGATTTCCTATATCGGTTCTTATGACGGAATTGAGAAGAAGCTGATTGAAGAAATGGGGATTCCTTATTATGGTATCTCTTCCGGTAAACTGCGACGTTATTTTGATGTGAAAAATTTTTCAGATCCGTTTAAAGTACTGAAGGGATATCAGGAAGCTAAAAAATTATTAAAAACATTAAAACCTGATGTTGTATTTTCCAAAGGTGGTTTTGTCACTGTACCTGTAGTGATTGCAGCAAAACACAGAAAAATTCCTGCAATCATTCACGAATCCGATATGACACCGGGTCTTGCAAATAAGCTGTGTATCCCTTCTGCTGTAAAGATATGCTGTAACTTCCCGGAAACAGTAGATAAACTCCCTGCAGACAAGGCTGTTCTCACCGGCACTCCGATCCGTCAGGAACTTATGAACGGAGATAAACAGAAGGCACTTACATTTACAGGACTTACCGGAGACAAACCTGTTCTTATGATCATCGGCGGAAGTCTGGGATCCGTTGCAGTTAATACTGCTGTTCGCCAGATTCTTCCTGACCTTTTGAAGGACTTCGAGGTAATTCACCTCTGTGGTAAAGGAAAACTGGATGATTCACTGAATGGTACGAAAGGTTATGTTCAGTATGAATATATCAAGAATGAGCTTTCCGACCTGTTCGCACTGGCAGATTTGGTAATTTCAAGGGCCGGTGCCAACGCGATCTGCGAAATCAGCGCATTAAAGAAACCAAATCTTTTGATTCCTCTGTCTGCCAATGCAAGTCGCGGAGACCAGATACTGAATGCCCATTCCTTTGAACGTCTTGGTTATAGTAAAGTACTTGAAGAAGAAGAGCTTACAGATGAATCACTGCTTGCCTCTATTCAGGATCTGTATCAAAACCGAGAATCCTATATTCAGGCCATGAGCCAAAGCAATCAAATGGACTCCATAGGTCGTATTGTACAAATGATCTGTGAATACGCAAAATAAAGCCTCGAAAGGATGCTGTATTATACTGCAGCATCCTTTCTTTTGTTTAATCACGCTTTTTTCTGATACAACATTTTTCGTTTTTTCTCTTAATGTTCAAGCTCTGCTTTTACTTTCGCTACTACCTCATCTCTCACTTCATCCGTAAGTGTTCCCGGAGTCCATGTAACACCGGCACCATCTCCCTTATATCGTGGAATCAGATGCATATGGAAATGAAAAACAGTTTGTCCTGCCGCTTCTCCGTTATTCTGAACCAGATTAAATCCATCACATCCAAGCGCTTTCGTCATAGCAGAAGCCATTCTCTTTGCAAGCTTTATGACTTTTTCTGCCAATTCATCCGGTATCTCATAAATATTTGCATAATGTTCTTTTGGAAGAATCAATGCATGACCTTTACTAGCCGGACCCAGATCAAGAATTACACGAAAATCTTCATCCTCATACAGTGTAGCCGACGGAATCTCACCGCTGGCAATTTTACAAAAAATACAAGTGTCCATTTCTACCTCCATAATCTCCCAACTTATCGTCGGGTTACGTCGTTTGATTTTTGTTGCCGCCCTCTTTTTTCAATGATAGACTTATCACTGAATTTTATAAATAAAAGAGGTGCATCCTTTATGTTATCCCCAATGGAAAAACATCAATTAAAACAGTATTGTGAAAATGATCCCACATTAAACCTCCTGATTCATCGCCTGGAAGACTCTCATCGTATGGATCTTTCACGTATTTCCCACGAAATTCGTAATCCCGTCACTCTCATCAACAGTTTCCTTCAGCTTACCTTATCACATCATCCTGAAGTTACTTCTTTTGACACATGGAAACCTATTATAGAAAATATGGAATATTTAAAACAACTGCTCAGTGAACTGTCCGATTATAATAATTCCATGGTCCTTCATAAAGAACAGTTTTCTCTTTCTTCCTTTTTATCTTCATTGATTCAGGAATGTGAAACTGTATTTCCACTTTTGAAAGTATCTTTCCAGAAAAAAACTGCTGTACCTCCTGCCTGTTTCGATAAAACGAAACTACGAGCTGCCATACTAAATCTGATCCGCAATGCCTCCGAAGCACTTGAAAATCAACCGAATGGTGAAATCATTGTTTCTCTTTCTTTTGACGGCGATACTTTCCATATCTGCGTCGAAAATAATGGTCCTGAAATACCTTCTGAATATCTTTCAAACCTATTTGAACCATTTATCACACACAAAAAGGACGGAACAGGTCTGGGGTTAGCAATTGTCCATAATATCGTACAGGCACATGAGGGTTCTATAAACGTCACCTCTTCTTCCGAAAAGACCAGCTTTATTCTTCATCTTCCACTTTCTTATGAGACGTAAAATTGTTTCTGCGGATTTTTCCTTCTATACACCAGAAAGGTAAGGAAAATTCCGCCCAAAAGCCCTCCCACATGTGCAGCATTATCTATCCCGGACGACTGAAAGCCATGATATATACTGAGAAAGATTACAAATACCAGTCGGGAAAGTGTCAGATCTTTCACCCTTCCCCGCTGCTTTACGAGTATCACAAAAATTCCACCGATCACAGCGAATACTGCACCGGAAGCACCTGCGCTCACTGCCATCTCACCAGAACGGCAATCTATAAGCAGAGATATTATATTTCCTGCCAGACCTCCACCCAGATAAATCAGGAGATATCTCCATTTCCCTGTCAATTCTTCCAGCATGTCACCTAAAAACAAAAGCAAAACCATATTATTCAAAAGATGAGAGACCCCAAAGTGCAAAAACATACTGGTAAAAAGACGGTACCACTGTCCATCCAAAATCCATGGTGTGTAAGCCGCACCACATTTCAGCATAAATGTAACATCTTCCGTATCACCAGTGATTTCTGTCAACGCAAAAATCAGAAGATTTACTCCTATGATCAGAAGATTCATCCAGTTTATGGGACCCTGAAAGATACGTTCCAAAGCATCCGGTGTATCATTTCCATACGTTTCCTGCATTGTTCCACTCCTTTTACCATATTTATCCCCTATTATAAAACACTCAGATTCTCTTTACAAGAAGTGTGGACTTGAGTTTCCGCAGTCTTATCCACAAAACGCTAAATCTGTTGTATTGAATATACACAACTTTCAAAAAACACCCAAAATATAAGGAATCCTGTTCC
>SFGF01000070.1 GCA_004556655.1 Lachnospiraceae bacterium
TACATGTAAAAAATTTGTAATCTGATTTCTTCCTGGAATGCTCTCACAAAACATTGGATCAACGTTTGACGCATCCAGTTTGTTAGTTAAACTCTGGGTGACTTCCTCGAACCCACCCTTGATCCTGTTCTCAAGATCATTCATCTCCTCCGCAGAAAATGCATTTCCCTCTGCTGAGATCTGTCCCTCTGCTCGCGCTACGGTCACAAGTTCCGTGCTGCCGTCCTCATGTGTTAATTTTCTTCTGTTCGGGTACTCGGAAATACGATTCACCCATGTTTTCAAACTAAATGCCATGATAAAATCCTCTCTTTCTTATAAAAGTAATCCAATGCTCTGTCCGGCATAGATTTCTTCGCCTGCGTAATGGACAAAGTTTGAATTATAAACTTCATAAATGTCATGTAATATTTTCTCAATATCATTAATTTTCTGGTATGTGTTAATCGGCTGCTGCGGAACTTCCGGTGTTTCTACATACCGATAACCGGCATTCCTCAGTGCTGTGACGTTCTTTAAAAGACTTTCAAAATATGTTTTATTCGGATATGTGGGGAGATTATCCTTACAAGTGACCAGAGAAATGTTCAGCAATTGTGCAATAACATAGCAGTTGTTTTCATTCCGCCTGACATCGGAAAAGTTGAATGCGCCTTTCATCCCCTGCTGCCATTCCGTTTTTTCACTGTCTGTCATCTTCTCCCAGCCAATGTTGCGAAGTTCAATCACCCGGTCTACATCCTCTTGTGTCCTGTCGTAGATGAACCACGGCAGAATGTACTCAATCGTATTCTCGTAGGTACTCTTATTACCTGCTTCATCATACATTTCAAGATATATATGGTATAAGCTGTCCTCTGCCACATCTACCGTTGCTCTCCACTTGACCGGATACGCCTCGTCCTGGATAAAAACTGTCTCAACACCATTTACAGTCCCGGCAACGTAAGTGATGTCTGTTGACAGTTCGAAGCTGATCGTTCCCGAAGCCATCAGCTGACCTCAACCGTGATTGCTACACTTGCACTTGTGCTTACCGGATTTGGTGTAAGTGTAATGCCTTTTAACACAGGCACCGTAGTATCAAGCTTGACGCTCAATGTAATGCTGGTAGTCTGTCCGGCTCCGTCTTTAGCCGTAACCACAATACTGTTCGTTCCCTCTGCAAGAGTAACCGCTTTTGAAAAGCTTCCATCAGTTTCTACCGCTACTGATCCTAGGCTCGTGCCGTTTAATGTCATAGTCAATGTTATCGGACTTGAAGTTGCATCATTCGTTTTACCGGTTACTGTAAGCGCAGATTTATTTGTGATTAGCCCTGTCTGTGGAGAGGAAATTGTCAATGTCGGCGGCACTGTGTCAATTGTAAATGTTGATGAAACGGTAGTCGCCGCATTACCGTCATTATCTGACGCATTGATCGTGATGGTATGGCTTCCATCCTTAAGAGCTGTCTGTGGTGTAAATGTAAACTGATAACCATTTGTAATCCCTTTACTCACCATCCCTGTGCTTGAAGTTGTGTATGTAGTGCTGTCTACTTTAATTTTTACAGATGACAGCTTAACTCCTGATCCACCGGCTTCATCCACGACTTTAAAGGTGATTGGCTGCTTATTGTTTGTCACATATGCGCCTTTTGATGGAGATACCAGTGTGATCGCAGGCTTCATCGTTTCTTTTACAATCAATCTCAATGCTTCTCCCAGAGTGGCATCTGTAGCATCTTTCGTCACTACAGTTCCTGCATCATTGGTAATCTCGATTTTAATCGGATAATACTTGTTGGCCAGATTGTATGATGTGGTTGCAGGGGCTGTGATCGTTCCAACCCATTTTCCATTGCTCAATGTGAGATTCGTCCACACTCCATCAACCTGTACCCTTACTTTTACAATTGCCATTAAATCACTCCTATCTCTTGTCCAGCTACAAGTTCATGATTGCTGGATCTGGTATATTTTGTTTCTGTGTAATACGTCTCTACATCATCTGCCACAACCATTATTGTTACTTTAGTTTTTGTTGTGACTTTCTGCCTGGACAATTTTGCGCTATATATAATTGGTCTCATTTCCATTAGATGATCACATCTCCTCTCGTATATAATTCAGTTCCGGCAAAGTAATTTTCCGTAACAACTACTGAATATCCTCTGCAAGATGCCGTTGCAATAAATCCTCCTGTCAGGTCTATATCCTGCTGCTCAATCAGCGTAGTTGCAATATTACTATTCTTGTCTACCACATTTACCCAATTACTCACGCTCTCTGTATTCAAAATATATTTCATGCTGAGAATTTTTCTTAATGCATAATATGATAGTAACTTTTCAGCAACAGTATCTAAGTATTCCATATTGTACAGTGTAATTGTCCCTATTTTCTTGATATTTTCGGATTCGCCTGCCTCAATATGATCCACATTTTTTGTATATGAAAATGTAGTTTTTTTATATCTTTTTCCTGTGATCACGCATGCACCGGTTGTCTCCATTTGAACAACCACATAATTTGTATGCTTTTCTATAAAAGCTCCGTTTGATAATTTCAATGATTCTGGATCACATGGTTCTGAAAATGTTATTTTTGATTTTCCCTTTGGAAGATTATCCTTAAAAATGTCTGACTCTTCGGTTTCTAAATCATATTTTCCACATTCAATAGAAACCCCTGATACATACTCGTCCAATTTTACATTTGATTTGTTATTGAATTTTCTTTCTGTATCAATTGTTGAACTGACATATCGATCTGGTTTAAAAACCCGAACAACATCACTCCTACTGTCATCCGCAACTGCTGCACACGCGAAACATATCATCTGAAGTGCCGCTCTGCATGACTGTACAGCCAGATAACCATTTAATTTTGTATTGTATACCTCTTCATCAATGATAAATTTTGTTACTGCTGCACACGCAAATATTTCTTCTAATAATTTTCCTGCCAGTACATTCGTGTACATTTTCCCGTTATAAAACGTATAATTATCCATCAGACCAATTCTGTCGTTCAATTTGAAACTTGCTGTATTATTTTTAAAATCCGATGTATCAATGAAAAAAGTCCCTACCGGAATATCTACACCATCTTTGTTCTCCGTAAAGGTTACTTCCTGTGTTTTCTGTACAGACCTCCAAGATCCATTTTCATTACTGATATCAAAATCGTTTTTTGCATCCAATATTGATATGCTTGCTGTGTTAATGGATAATGTAGTACTGATCTCGTTAATCTCCTCATGTATCTTGGCAGTCTTGATTACATCGCCAGTCCATTCAATGTAGCGTCCATATAAAATATATCGTAGTTTTATATATCTCTTTGGCAACCTTGTCCTGACAAATTCAATTACAACTTTTCCATAATTTGCGACTTGATGAATACATGCATATACTAAATTATCCGGATAAAATGTTTTTTGATCCAACTTACTTCCAGATAATGTATACCAGGTAATTGTCAACTCCGCAGGATATTCATCTGCAAAATACAACGTAATTCCGGCCGATGAATGCTGTGCACTAAAAGTAATCGTAATTCTAGGATTTTTCTGAAATAAACAGTCGGGAGAAGACTGTTCAACACTCCAAAATACAATGTCGCCCGGTAAATCCGGCATAACATTCTTATTTCCATCCAATACAAATTGGTTTAATTCAAATGTCCCATAATCCGCCTGATCTGTCTCAACTTCTAAGAATTTAAGATTTCCAATGGACTGGTTATCATCTGTAGCCACGCTTGCATCTGATAATGCTGTCACATCGATAAATTTCATATGCGCGCTACAGCTTGTTCTTTGCATTTTCTTCATACTTACCATCTTTCTGCTGGTTTAATCGCTATAAACTTCACTGTGAACCCGCCCCACTTCGTATATTCTTCATTTGTGTCTTTATTAATTGTATTCTTCATTTTCATTGAAAGTTTATTCGGGTACATGAGAAATACCATTTTTCCCATAGGTGTCCTTATTTCTACTTCATGACCGGTACCATCATCGATACTGCTCTTCGTGCTTAAAAGTTGCACCAGTGCAACAAAGTCTTTATTCGTTGTATCCGTAGTGGCAAATGTTATAGACTGGTTGTAAAACACTGCGCCAAGTTCATAATTCAATTCATATTTTTCATTTCTCTCTGCAAACTTATACTGAAATTCTACATCCAGTCCCAATTCCGTTATTGGTACATCATACTGTTTTCCATCTATCTTTATCATGCTGGCTCCACCTTTGTAAAATCTGTACCTACACGCTGTGATTCTTTATCATATGAATATTTAATATATCTCATAAATCCTGCTTCATCTCCTTCAGCAACAATATATACATTCACATCTCTTTCTGAAGAATCAAGTTCCTCCCTGAGTGCCTGACGAATTGTTGATAATGGTGAAACAACTTCCGTCTCCCGATTGTTATCCCCAAGAATCGCGGCAAATTCACCTGCCTGCTTTGGTACAACAGTTCCGGTTGCAAGTCGAGGCAGCTTAACCTCTCTCAGCGTTGGGATACTCATACTCCATGATTTTCCACCGAATACCGGCACCCAGTCTGGTATCGTAAAACTCAATCCATTCAATGCCTCTATGCATTTATTAACGCCAGATACAACACCATTGCACATGGTTTCTATTCCTGAAAGCAGACCATTAATCACACCGAATACACTTGTTTTCAATTTATTGAATATATCCAGAATTTTGGTTTTCAAATTCGAGAATGTATTTAAAACCGGTGTAACAAGTGATTTAATTCCATTCTGGAATCCCTGCATCAGATAAATACCTATGTCCCGGAATACTGTTGACGGCGAATGGATACCAAGAGCATTCTTAACTCCTGTAATAAGTGGATTTATCATATGGTCATATATCCATGTGCCGATATCCTGCAGCAACGCCCACATTCCATCTAAAAATCCCTGGATGCCATCTTCTCCATTTGCAAAATATGCTTCGTATAAATCTGTTCCGAAATCAGCGATAAGTTCAATCAGAAATGCAATAATACCACCTATCAATGAACCTATTGATTCGAAAAGTGCAGATGAAATACCACTCCAGTCAACATTGGTAAGAAATGTATACACACCATCCGCCAACGATTTCCAATCAAGTCCCTCCAACGTTGTGTAGATGATCGTAAGAATTCCCTTAAGGCCTGTGCCAATTGTATTCCCAATAGCACCCCAGTCCACTGTCGCAATAAAACCATTTAAGGTCTGATAAATCGCCGTTCCTACTGATTCCCAATGAAGCGTAGTAACAAATTCTTCCAGAAAGTAAACGATCGTATTAAGTCCATTGGCTATCGTAGAACCAACGAGATTCCAGTCTACTGTCTCTAAAAATCCGTTTATAAAGGTTACAATATTATTTGCAATATTTCTGGCTTTTTCCTGAATGCCGGTCCATTCAATACTTTCCAGTGCTTCATTCAGTTTCTGCCCGATTATCGCACCTAAACCATAGAAATCTCCAGCCTCAAATGCTGCTTTTAACCTGTCCGCAAAAGACTGCACATCACTCTCAATCGGAACTTCCTCAAACATTTCTGATGGTGATACAGTTCCACCAGAGCCGCTTCCAGAATCTGAATCTTTATTATCAATTACATTTAGTTCATCGAACGAATACAGCGAATTTGCCGCCTTTTTTGCCGCGTTCGCTGTATTGTTTAATGACTTTGCATAGTTCTGCTGAACGGCTGTTGCCTGTGTAAATGTACTCTTTCCGGTAATCGCTGCTATAAACTGTCCAACTTTGGAAATTGCAGCCGATAATTGGTTGATAAAACTTGTCAATATCGGGCTTACCACCGACAACAATGGAGCAAATGCGGATGCAAGACTATTTTTAAGCTGCGTTAATGCAGACATCAGTGCAGATATGTCAGCATTCGCACTGGAAGAATATTGTGCAAGGTTCTGAAATCCCTGCTTCACCCCATTGATTACAGCCTGCATCCCCATTCTGGCAACAAGAAGTTTAAACATATTCCCAAGTTTAAAAATACTGCTGCCAAGCCCGCTGGACCGGTTTTTCAGATTCTTAAATAACCCCGGCAGTCCTGTCATTCTCAGCGCAAGTTGTCCAACCGCTTTCGCTGCACTCGTCCCCGCCTTTGCTACGCCCCGAAGCATTGCAGACGGCGCACTCTTTGCAATATTTAAAAGCCTTCCGGGTACTGCTGCCGCAGAATCTCCCAACATCCGAAAACCATTTGCTAATGACGGTAATATACCAATTTGTTTTTGTTCCGCTGTGGCAGAGCTTTCCAGATTCCTCTTATAGTTTGCAAGTTCTCTCTCTGCAAGTAAAAGCTTTTGATAAGTCTGATCATACTCCGCATTTCCAAATCCAAGTCCTTTATTATTTTGTAAATGCTCAAGCTGTGTTTTATATAAACTTACTTTCTGTGTAAGATTTTCAAATCCTGCTGCCGCCTGCTTTGTATCTCCACTGGAGAATCCCTGTGAAAAAGACTGTTTTATTTTATTACTTGATTTACCTAACGAATTGGTCAGTCGCTCAACGAGGTTCTTTAATTCGTTTACACCTTTTACAAACTTTGAATTGTCCATACCGGTTTCGACAATTACTTCGCCCTGTTTCTTTGACACCTTTTCACCACCTTATCATAGGCGGCTCAAAGGCTCTCTGACCTATCCTAATAAATTGTTAATTTCCTGCTCTTCCTGTTTCTCCTGCTCCGTCTTTTCAACGATCAGGTCACAGATTTTTTTATTCTTCCGGTAAAACTCCTTTTCCCATTTATCAAGAGTTTTTCCCTCCAGCTTTTTCGTTCGGATACGGACAACTGTTGCAAAAACGCCTTCCCGGATTTCCATAAAATATCCAAGGAAGCTCCACCAGTGCATATACTTCTCGGCTCTGGTCTCTCTTCCTGCAACTGCATTGACTGCCGGGAAAATAATCGGTTCATCCTGTGTCCAGTCCATTTTCCGGACATTTTCACCTTCATCATCCTGTGTTCCTGCATCTATGAACCAGTTTGCCTGTTCTGCTGCCTCCTGATAAAGCCTTACAGGCATCTTTTCAAGGTCTGGATAAAGAATATAGAGCATGGTATATATTTTCTCTTCATGCTCTAATTCTCTGTCATTCATTGCCTCAAAAATCTTTAATATATCCCTGAAATCCGTGCGTATCCTCCAATCCCTGCCGCCAACCTTTAAAGTCTGTGGCAGGGTTCCTATACTCAAATTTTTCCCGGCATATAGGAACCGGTGTATCTCTGCATACGTTTCTTTGTCTTATTCACTTCTATGTTAAATTCCCTGGTGATAACCTTCGCAATTGTCTCTAAAACATTTTCAAAGTAGAATTTCCCATTAATTGTAGTCAATGGACTCTGTTCATTGAAAAATGCTGCTGTAGAATCACCATTGATAATGTAGTCAATTTCCTGCTTTATTTTATCCGATACCAGCATTACTCCCTGCGCACCCGGATTATCCCTGATCACCGTCTCAATTTCGCCGATCCGGTCGATCACTGTTTCATATCTGCTGATAATATCTGTATCTGTCGGATTAAATACTAATTCACCAATCTGCCGTCCCTGTGTGTTTTTAATAATATAAGTGCGCACACCGGTATCTACCGTAAGTTCCATGCTGTTATTGTTTCCATTGAAATTTCTTACTTTTCTGTTCTTATTACTCATTGTCTCGTCCTCCTATGAATTTAGGTGGCAGCATAGGCACTGCCACCCACACGTGTTATATATTAAGCGTCTGCCTAATACCTTATACTGATAATGCTGTTTTCGCCGTGAAAGTTGGTACTTTATTTTTGATTGTCACGGTACCCTCAACACGGTTTCCTGCGTAATTTACGGTATATGGAATACTTACATTTGCCTTTCCACCAATTGATTTTGGTTTCACAATAACCTCTTCCATCCATGCTTTATGTGTCTCGGCTTCTGTATCCTCTACAAGCACCTCCAGGATGAATGTTCTGCAGTTATCATCAACCTTACGGTTCATTGCGATATCCACAAGCTTCTCGTAAAAAGCTCCATCGGAAGGATTTGCATAATAAGGATCTACTTCCACGGACGGTGTATATCCATTGTCCTCTGTATAGTTTTCTCCTGTTACATCCTGTCCTACGGTCACATCCGGGTTAAGTTCTGTAGACATTTCATCTACATTCTTACCCACCAGAAACCATGCCGGTGAGCTTTTTGTTACATCAAATGTACTGTCTAAGTACTGTGCAAAACATTTTCTTGCTAATTTCATAAAATCCACTCCTTTTCATATTCCTGTTCATACAGTAAATTTAATCCTATGATCCAGTTCTCAACTCCTGCCTCTGTCCTTCCGTCCAAGTGTGCCGGTGTCGTCCGCTGAATCTGTGTTATCTTTCTTCCTTCGGTCAGCTCCGGGTATTCTGTCAACTGCTGCATTCCGTCCTCTGTCGGTATCGGTTGCATTTCTAACCACCTGCCAATATTATCAAGAAAAGTGCAAATCTCAATTCTTCTGTTCTCTCTCACCGGCTTATCACGGAACACAACAGTAAATGGATACTGACATTTCAATTCCACATTACCGGTTACACTTTCTTTGTCCGAGATAATAACCGCACCGCCCAAAGCATAAAATGCAATTCCTTTTGATTCCTCCAGAAAAGAAAAATCTATGCTCTGAGTACTTTTCAGTACCGGATATTCATTTAAAAGGTACATTAATGCGTTCGTTATTGCTTTCTGACCTTCAATATCATTTTTGAGCTGTTCTTTTTCCATGATCAACTTCCTTTCAGAATGTTTTCTATACCTTTCAACCAGTCGTCCATATGGTTTTTTCTGGCAGTCTCAAACCATTGTGGTGTTGCCTCAACAAGTCCATATTTCAAGTTTTTATCTGTTAAAATTTTAGTTTCTCCCTCCATAGCCCATGGACTTTTGCTTATCTCACCGATCATGACTTTTCCACCATATAGAAATCTTCCCATTGGTGGAGCCCCAGCACATACTTTTCCAGTTCCCTGCAACGCCGCACTTCTTGCCTTTGTCATTTGTATAAAGTTACCTGTTTGTATTGGCATGTACGGTTCCATATCATTCATGATCTGACCATCTAACCAATATTGGGCTTTTTGGAGTTTTTCACCATATTGTTTCAAATTCAGCTTGACCTTAACATTACCTTTAACGATACTGTAATCTTCAAAATGCTGCGCTTTGAACCCTTTTGCCATTACCTGCCTCCAATCTCCAAATGCGGGATTGTCTTATATAAATCTGCTTTATTTACAAGGAATAAATCATCATAACGATCACTCATATAGCTTAAGAACCCATCTTCATAGTCAGCATCCATGATTGCAGCTTCCTGATACTCACCCTGAATAAAGAAATCTATCCCTTCCTGAAACGTGAAAGCCTGATTTTTCTCGGTATAAGCGTTCCATGACTTTGGTTTTAAATACTCTCTTTTTTCTTCTGGTGATGTTTCAACAAGCATCTTTTCATTGCTATTTTCATATTTTATGAATACTTTGGCAGAATCCGCATTTTCCAATCCTGTTGTACTTCTATTCCGCCCGGCAGTAATCTGTAACTCAACTCCGCGGATCACGGTTGGATACCATGTAATTTGCTTTTTTACCTTCTGCTGGTTGAATACTGTGATTGTATCTGTATACATGACTCTCCTTTTAAAAAAGACCAATTTCAAATCTGTAGATCATCCATTGGTCTTTGCTTTTTACTCATATCCTCTGTAAAACAGATTTGGGCTTACATTCTGTAAATACTCTTCAGCTGCTGCCAAAAGATACATATTCTGCTTCTCCTGGCTTGTGAGGATAGCATCTAATTTATTTTTTCCTACCTCAAAGCTAATGCTTTCACTTCCTGCCGAATGTGACTTGATCACTTTTCCTGCGTCATATTCTGCTGTACGTTTTTCAATAGCCTGCATTTCATCAGCCAGTCTACACACAGCTTTCTGTATCTGCTCTCTGGCAAATTCTTCAAGCTGCGCGTATCCAATCTTCCTGATGTTTCCGGAGGTAAGAAAATCAAGCTTATCGCTGGCTCTCTCATTCCATTTTGGAAACTCTGTCTCACTTACACTTTCACCAAAATATTTCTGCCTATAGAAGTCGTATGATGTGTATCCCATATTTAGCCCTTGATCTTTCCAATCATCTCTTCATCAAGTTCCTTGATTCCGTAGATAATATCAAACGAAATTGTATCCTGCTTATGTTTTGTGTCATAATCGATTACAACCCTCACACCAAGACCATTGGCAGATGCAATATATGCTTTTGATGCACCCATAGGAAGCGAAAGATTTCTTGTTACCAGAGCAATTCCGTTTCTGTGAAATGCCAGTGAATTTGGCTCTTTGATCAATAATGCATCCACTTCTGTGAAATCTGCGTGCAGTGGCTGGTCAATCTTTACAGTTTCAATTGTCCCGCCCACCGCAGTAGCCTCTTCCACGATCGTATATTTATATCCTTCAACGATAAAGGAATCACCTTTTTTCACAGTGCCAGTAGCTGCATCCACATCTGTAAGTTTTACTGTTTCCTCGCCTTTCTTTGCAGTAACTTTATATGCGGTCGCTGTTCCTGTCGCCACAGGTGCATCCGGGCAATTCTGATCCATATAGGTATCAAATGAATATACTTTTCCAATCTCTGCATCCCTCAAAGCTTTCTCGCTTCCAGATTCTGATACCTTTGACATATTATCAGACATAACATAGCGATACTTATGTGTTGGATGCATAACAACACGTCTGTTTGCTAACGGCACCTTCGCAACATCAAAGAGCTTTGCCATATTACCGATATCTTCCGGCTTTGTCGCTCTCGCATTTCCTTTCACGATGTGTTTCGCATGTTCCAGTCCGACCGCAATAAGGTCTTCATCAATTGCCTGTGCGATCGCCTGCATTGCCGGAGTGACAATCTGTGTTGAGAAATCCTTAATGTTCAGCGTGAGTTCCTTTGATGTTACCGGAACAGTAACGTCGCGGAATCTGTCCATCTTTACAAGTACTGATCCTTCTGTTGCATCCTGGTTTGATGTTTCTCCTGTAAAGTTCTTAGCAATGAACTTCGCTGGTTTTCTTACCGTGATCGTGTCTCCAACCTTCACAAATTCTTTTGAATAATCTTTATGGACCAGATTGGCCATAACAAGATTTGCCTGTAAAACCATCAAAGCCTCATTTGCAATAATCTGCGGTGTTAAAAAATTGTTTGGCATATTATTCTCCTCTCTTAGCTATTCTGCTCTCTCCATTTTTTGTACGTTTCGAAATCCATGTTATTTGGATCTCCCTTAATTCTTGTGTCTGTCTGGTTTCCCATCGGCTCCGTGAAAACTGCTGCATTATCTGCATCATCCTCTGCCTGTTCCGATACCAGAATGTTTGGAATGTCTTTTCCTTCTGAATCTTTGACCATTGCGTTAAAAAGATCATCCATTGATTTTCCTTTGGCTGAATCATCCGCAAGCTTTTTTTCAAGCTCTGCCGTGATGGCATTTCTGGTAATATCATTTACGAAACGTTTTTCTTTCAGATATTCTGCTACCGTAGCGTGTCTCTCAGCCTCTTCCTCTTTTTTCTTGCGGTCTGCGCGCTCGTTCTCCAATGTTTCAGTCGTCTCTTTCAACTTTTCCTGAAGATTTACCACATCCACACCATCAAACTTTTTCAGTTTATCCGCTGTCTCATCCAACAGTTTCTGTGTCGATTCTGCTTTTTCCACCTGATCGTCATAATCCTTCTTGGTGCGGTAGTTCTCATGAACTTCCTTCTCCAGAGTGCTTTTCTTATCCTCTGGCACCTCAATCCCAAGACCTTCCAAAATTTTAAAAATATTTTTCATGTTGCATATCCTCCTCTTCCCGTATCTTTTACCTGCTCGCCAGCAGCATTAGGATTTGTCCTTACCCCCGGACTCGGCAATGCGGCTGCCATTCCGCGAAATAAAAAAAGAGCCTGATACACGACTTTCATCATGTATTAGGCTCAATGGCTCATCACTTTACTTAGGGGCTCGATTTCTGTAATAATCTTCGTATCCTTGCAATGTTTACAATATGCCGGGAATGATATTAAAACTGTGTCCCGCCGTACTTTCAACATCTTTTCCCCACAATCGGGGCACGGATACCAGAATGTTTCTTTTTCTCGCATTCTATCACCTCTTGTCCATATTATATGCTTTCACTTCACTTTTATCAATCACTTTTTTTGACGGATCACCAACATATAACCTGTCATATTGTGGTTTCAAATCATTTTCTTCACAGAATTGTCCATACTTTTTATTATAATATGCCACTTTTTCTTTTGCTTTCTGGTATTGAGCGTCAAGTGCTTCTCTGGTCTCGTCATCCTCAGCTTTGTCCATTGCCTCCTTATAGCCGTTCTTTTGTATCTTCCACTTTCTGATCGTGCGCTCAAGTTTTCTTTGTGCCTGCTGCAAATCATACGCTTTTTTATTTTCTTCTGTATCGATTTTCTTGTAGTTATTTTTGCTCACTCCGTCTATCCATGTACCGATGGAATGTCTGCAATTCCAGCCTAATATTCCCTCGCCGGTTCCGTACCCAGTCTTTTCAATAAAATCAGGGTGTAAGTTTCTGGCTCTCTCAGCTTCTTTTGTGTACTCTTTTGCAAGTCCCAACTTTACCAGATCCACATAGAACACCTGTCCCTGCCACGATTCATGGTTTGCTGGTTCTGGTATCGGCGTACTTCTGGCTCCAACATGTGCAGATGTTAAAACAGCCCACACATCCATCTCCGCCATACGCTTTAACGCCATATCCCCAGCCGCCTTTGCAATCCCTGTTCTGACTGCCCGGAGAGTTGCCGTTTCCACTGTATCTTTATGTCCTGATGGATAGATTACCGTCCCGCCTTCTTTTACAGCCTTGTCAATTGCTTCCTTCACTGCCTGTGATCTGCTGCATGTTCCTGTCTGAACTTTAAATAGAGCCTCATCACAGGCATCAATAAATGTTACCTGCGCCGCTTTAGCAATCGTTCCTGTAAGATTCTTTAATTCTCCCTTTGTTGCTTCATAATTTCTTTCAAGGATTCTGATATATTCCGGTGACATTTTTGTGCCAATCGCTGCTGCAAGTCCGGCGGCTTCATACTCTGCATCCTCATATCTGAGTGTTGTAATTCCTGCATCCTTAAAAGCCTTCTTTACAACCTTATTGCTTTCTGCTGTCTGTTTTTTTATCTCTTTCATAATATCCGCCAAAAGCGAATCAGACTCCTGCAGCGTTTGTATATTCCACATATTTGTCTGGGAAAGCGTAAATTCCTCTCCGCGCTGCAAGCGTACCATAATACTCCGCACAATCCGTTTTATGATATATTCTTTTAAGCCTGCTGCAAGGCTCTCACTTTTATCTGTGATCTCCTGTAAATATTCTGGTGTCAGCATATATTATTCCTCGTCATATTCTATTCCATCAGCCTGGTTCTCTGATTTTGCCTGTTCAATTAATGCTCTTGCCTCTTCTCTGGAATATTTTAAAAACTTCACATAGTATTCTTCCCACGGATAAATGCCCCGTACCGCCAGATTGTAGTGATGTACTTTATCTTCCTCAAAATTATACGTGATATCTCCAAAGGCATAATTTGCTGTGTAATTGCCTACCGGTGCCAGATTATATAAATCGGCAAATACTGACTGCGCGTAAAAAACCTGATCGAGACATACCTGTAATGCATCCCTGATATCTTTAATCAACTGTATGGTCCTGCGATCGTCTGATTCCACCTGCGTTGCTGTTACCATCCCGGTTTTCTGGTCAAACGCAAAATATCCATTGGAATACCCACATTTATAGCCAATGTATGAAAGCTGTGCATTGATTCCTTTGATTCTTTCATCTACCTTCAAAGGTCTTTCCACCGCCTGGTAAAATTCCTGATCCCCCTCGCCCGATACCGGAATGAAATGTTTCGGTAAATCCAGTTCAACCTCCTCATTTACCTTGTACCCCGGTTCTCTTACAAGTCTTTTGTCGATCAGCTCCAACGCTCTGCTGTCCTTCACTTCCTCACTGTATCTGCTGTATGCAATATCCAAATCTTTTAATTCTTCCATCGCGTCAGAATAGATTGCCATTCCCAAAGGACTGTCAACATCTATGTCATTGGCCGCCGGCATCCGAAGCACCCCGAACATCATCCCATTTAAGCCAACTTCGTTTTTTGTTGTAATTGATACATCCGGCTGTAAAGTATTCCATTTTGTCTGGTTTAATTCAATTTCTTTTCCAAGTTCTCCTGAATTACTGCTTACATATGCTCTATTTGATATCTGGTAATATTTCACGCTTTTGTAATCACCATCTCCATAATTGACCTTTGCATCAAAAAATCTGTGATATTCCTGCTTGGTATAATATTTATCATTCTCTCTGTAGCGATCTTCAAATATAATCCCGGCAATCAGTCCATTTCCATCTTTCCCAACAATTTCAAATCTGTCCGGTGTCACAAAGTCAGCACCCACTCCGTTTGGTTTTATAATAATCGTGCCGCTTGCACAGCCATATTCTACCCAACGGCGCAGATTCGGCATGATCGCCCTTTCACACCATTCTGTCATATAGTCTTTCCTGCTGCCATCGAATGTGATTCCCAGTGCCAGATTGGTCAGTCTGGCTGTCTCGGAGCACACAGCTTTTGCAAATTTAATTGTCTTGATTCCTTTGGTATGATCAACCCAGGATGCTTTTCCCTGATATACATCCATCCAATCTGTTATTGCATCTTCCATTGCATTTGAAGTAATTCCTGTCACACCAAATTCATTTTTGATATTTCCTTTGAACATTCTTATTATCCTCTCTTTCCACATTCCAAGTGTCTGTATAATTCCCATTTCATCCTCCTAAGCTTTATGTTCACTTCTACGCCACAGTGGTTCATAACTATATCTCACGGCATCTATCGTGTGGTTATCAGCATCCGGATACCCACTGATCACATTCCCATCTTTGTCTCTCTCATACTCATATTCTGTAAATTCTTTATATGCGTGAGGTGTTCTCGCCTGATCAATAACAATCGTCTTTCCCTGCAACCATTTCATCCCATACTCTACGCTTCCCGGTCCTTTAATTGCAGGTCTTGCCGGTAACCCGATATCAACATAGTCTCCTACAGATTTTTTCTCTGCACTATCACATACAATTTCATAGTCATCATATCCATGATCAATGATCCACTGCCCTGTCTGTGTGTTCTTTGTCTTTTTGACTACGTTTTCCGCAATCAGATATATCTTTTCCTGTGCCGGATTATAGTAACTTCTGATAAATGCGTAAGGATCAGGAAACCATCCCCAGTCTACTCCCTGATAGATACGATCCATTCTTGCAATCTCATCATCTGTAATCTCTCTCAGTTCCAAATAATCGAACACCATACCTCCATTTCCATTCGCCACGCCCATATATTCATGCTCATATGCATCCGGGTTTACCTCCTGTAAGTGCTCTGCTTCTTCTATGAAATCTCTTCCCAGCCATTCCGGCGGCACATCTTTATATGTTGAATGGTGTACGCACATCGACTCCTTTGGTGTCTTTACGTAGATATTAACCCAATTACTGTTGCTCTTCGGTGGATTGAAAAACTTAAATACATATGCATCATTACCACCACGGATAGCCGACTGTTCTATATTTCGCACTTCCTCTGGTCCACTGAACTGGTCTAACTCCTCAAATATCACAATTCCAATATAACCGAATGGCGGTTTGATAGATTTAATCTTTCCAGGATCATCCGCACCTCGAAAATATATTTTCTGTCCAGTCGGTGTATATGTTATTTCGAGTGGGCTTAGTCCAAACTTCCAGTTGTCACGGTCAAACATTGGGTTCTCCGCCTGCTTATCGCATGACCACTGCATTTGTGCATATACAGAATCTCTCAATGTGTCTTTTACTTTTCTGATCACCAATGCATGAATATTATGATTATTTTCCATAAGTTCATAAGGAATGATTGTCCCACAGGATGATTTGGTACTTCCTCGTCCTCCTTCAAAAACATATTCTCTATGTCCATGTTTCCTGATATCTCTCACAACTGAATGAAATGTATCTGCCACAACATCCAGATCCGTATGATACGTTCCCCTGTTCAAAGCTTCCTCTTCACGCTTTCTTCTCTCTTTCTCCATCTCTTCAATTGCTAAAGCTTTTTCAAGTTGGTTACATGCACTTAATCTGTCTGATATTTCAATGTCCAAACCAAAGGCATCTTTTTCCTCACCTCGTATCACACGACTTCTAAATTCCTGTATTTCTTTCAGCGTACAGAGCCTCTCACTTTCAATTTCCTGCTGCCTCTTTGCTATATAGGCAGATACTTCAACATTTTTCAACAACCTTTGTCCAATAGAATAGGCGGTTTTCTCTGAATATCCCGCCCTTTTTGCAGCTTCTGTTGCGTTTCCACATTCAATGTAAAAATCCGCGAATTTCTTTTGTTTTGGCGTTATTTTCTTCATCCACTGACTGCCTTATATATTTCCAGCAGGCACTCAATAATTTCCAGTTGGGAAGCACTGCTCATAATCTCGTAATTCTGCTCTTTCCACTCTCCTTTTTTCTTAAAAAAGTGAAGAACTTTAATATTTAATGCTGTAATTGTTATAAAATGTTGAGTTTTTGTTGAAAAAAATTGTCTCCGGCTTACGGTAACAGCTAAACCCTGCTGCAATATTGCCATCTGCAATTTTTGAATTGTTTTATTTGCATTCATCCTGCTGCCACCTCAAAAAAAAACATAAAAAAAGAGCCAAATACACGGTTTTTCTCCATGTATTTGGCTCATCGGCTCTGTTACACATATTATATTTTCTTTTTTGATACAAGTCAACAAGTTGCACCGGTGCAACTGCTGCACTTTTAAATAAAAAGGACATACCATTATGGTACATCCTCTTGGTAGTCAACCGGAATTGAACCGATGCCTTGTCTATCAACCTGTTCTGCCAGCCTAAACTATCTTCTACCTTATGCAAGTTACCCGGAATTGCACCGGGCTCTCCGCTATGCGGTATTCTCCTCTGTGAACTATAGCCTTGCAACTTAAATATACCATATCCCATTTATAAATTCAATTTCTTTCGTTTGCGTTCCCATTGCTGCAATACATTATTTACTAACTTTTCGTCTTTCCCAGACAATCCTGGATATGTTCCATATTCGTCATGTTCATATCCGTTATGAGTGTGTGGCAATGCTCCATTATGCTTCTTTCCTTTCACATCAATTTGCTTCACTCTTTCTCCTTCAACATCATGAAATGTGATATATTTAATGTCGTTGAATTTATCTACTGTAGCATATACACGCCCTGGTGTCATTGTTTCCATCGGAGCCTTCGCTCCGCCATCATTGGCTCGGACTACTTTTACATTTCCGAATTGTGCAATGGTCTTGTACTCAGTTCCATATCGTTTGCCGCTATCGCTTATCCCACTACTCGCTCCTCTGCCGCCCATTAAATGTCTTTCCTTTCTCCGCGTCTGTCGCGTGTGCTTCTTCTCTGGTCTCCGCTGCTGCCACCCAGTCCACTAGAACTACCTCTCCCACCAAAAAATTGTAAATTTACTACCATTGTGATACCTCCGCTTTATGCCATTTTTCACTAAACTGCTTTATGTGTATAATATTTTCCTTGCATTCATCTGGTACTCTGCCATAAAAGATAATCTGTGTAGGTTGTAACCTCTCCACAATCTCATGATAGCCATCCAGAAAACATTGTTTCTTTTCCTTATTGTTCTGTGTTCCAACGGAAGATACTGCAACAACACTTTGTGTAGGTTCTCCATCGAAACACCATTCAAATGATTTCTGATCACTCCAACAGATTGTAGGAATCACATTGATACCATGCATCTGCCAGTATGCACCAATCCAATGCTTGCGGTAATGATTGTATATCTGCAAGGCTTTCGGAAAGTCCGTGTACAAGCTGAAATCTGGCGTTAATACGTACTTGAACCGCTGCAACATCGGAATATATCTATCTGGGTCTGTCCATACTCTATTGAACTGGTAATCATCCAGAAAGAAATGCACTGCCTTATCCTCTGGGTTCTTTGCACTTCTGGCATAGTTAAACCCGATAAATTCAGCATTATCAAATTGTGTAGGCTCTATCACAGGTGTGCTATACTGACCAACTCCATCAAATAACATCCGTTGTGCGTTCTCATAATTTCTCTGTGTTCTGTACATGGCATGATCCTTTCCTCATATCATAATTATAAAGCAGTGTTTCAAAGGATTTGTGCCAAGTTTTGGGCAAAAAAATACCAACCATCGTAATTGGTGGTTGGTATCTAAATTTACCCATTTTGTGCTACTTTTATTGCGTATTTAAGATTGTCTATTTCTTTTTGAATTAATTCCGCTCTATGTGGAGTTACTTTCAATTCTTCCTCCAAAGCCTCTATTTTAGCTTGCATTCTATAAATATCCGCTTGCGTATATTTTCCATTTGCCATCTTATACCCTCCCTTTATTTTGAAATTATTATAGCACTATATATGTCAATATTCAATTATCGATATACTTTATATTTATTTTCCCCATACAATCGCATACTGTCCATTCTTTTCTTCCACCAGATGACACATCCTCTGCCGCATTAACTTCTGTGCCGTACTGCGCCTCCGGTAAAAACTTCTCCTGCTGATCGTGAGAATACCATAATGAGCCTCAAGCATATCGTAGGACACCTTGTGTATTATGGATTCTGTTAATTCTCTGGCTATGAAGCTGTCTACCTCATTACAGATTTCATACGTTTCTTTTTCACTCATCATGCACATTCCCCCTTTCGTGCAAGCTGTTTATATGTCATGCAACATTATAGCATATAAATTATACGATTTTAATTAAACAAGAAATATCAGATAATGTAGCATTATGAAGGTCACAATCTACTGCTCCATCATCATTGTATTGAGCAAATAATTTTTTCATATTATCATCAATGCTCTTATTTTTAGCTTCATCATATAAAGTTTCCGCTTCTCCGATACAGTTCCACAATGCTGTATTTAGCTTTGCCAATCTTCTAGCAAATTGTTTGTCTGTCATATATAGTTACCTCTCTA
>SFGF01000172.1 GCA_004556655.1 Lachnospiraceae bacterium
GAGAGTATGAAACTTTTTCTGTAAAATAATGTTTATAAGGTTCTTCTATGATACAATAAATATCATTAGGAGGGCCTTTTATTATGGCAAGACAAAAGAAACCTGTACATCGTGTACAAATGACAGAAGGAAAACGAAACATCATCCATCAGCTCCTGGAAGAGTACGATATCCAGTCTGCAGAAGACATTCAGGATGCGCTCAAGGATCTTTTAGGCGGCACCATTAAGGAAATGATGGAAGCTGAAATGGATGATCATCTTGGTTACGAAAAATCCGAACGCTCAGATAATGATGATTATCGCAATGGTTATAAGCGGAAACAGGTCAACAGCCGGTATGGCTCGATGGAAATCGAAGTGCCACAGGATCGCAAATCAACGTTTGAACCACAGGTTGTGAAAAAACGTCAGAAAGATATTTCCGATATTGATCAGAAGATCATTTCCATGTATGCCAAAGGAATGACTACCCGGCAGATTTCCGAAACCATCGAAGATATTTATGGCTTTGAAACTTCTGAAAGCTTTATTTCTGATGTGACTGATAAGATCCTGCCACAGATCGAAGACTGGCAGAACCGGCCACTGGACGAGGTCTATCCCATTCTCTACATTGATGCAATCCATTATTCTGTAAGGGATAATGGCGTGATCCGAAAACTTGCTGCTTACGTGATTCTGGGAATCAACACGGAAGGAAAAAAAGAAGTTTTAACCATCAGTGTTGGCGATAACGAAAGCGCAAAATACTGGCTTTCCATTATGAATGAACTGAAAAATCGTGGTGTCAAAGATGTATTAATCATCTGTGCCGATGGTTTAACCGGAATCAAAGAAGCGATCGCAGCAGCTTTTCCAAAGACGGAATACCAGCGCTGTATTGTACACCAGGTAAGAAACACGTTGAAATATGTCCCGGATAAAGACAGAAAAGCCTTCGCTACGGATCTGAAAACCATTTATCAGGCCACAGATGAAAAGAAAGCTCTGGCAGCCTTAGAGCGTGTAACAGAAAAATGGACACCGAAATATCCGAATTCCATGAAGCGCTGGAAGGATAACTGGGACGCAATCTCGCCGATCTTTAAATTTTCAACGACGGTCAGAACGGTGATTTATACTACAAATGCTATTGAATCCCTGAATTCTACCTACCGGAAACTGAATCGCCAGAGAAGCGTATTTCCAAGCGATACAGCTCTATTAAAGGCACTGTATCTTGCCACATTTGAAGCTACGAAGAAATGGACCAGTACGATCCGCAACTGGGCACAGGTGTATGGTGAACTGAGTATTATGTACGAAGGACGCCTCCCAGAGTAACGAATAAACAGGCGAATAAGACGGGCGGAAAACCGCCTGCTCTTGACATGCCATTCAACAACTGTTATATATAAAACAAGGGTGAGAAGCCTGATTTTCAGGCTTGCCACCCTTGCATATCATAGAAGAATCTTATTTACAGACTTTTTCTCACAGTCTCGGCAAGGGGAATCCTGGCTTCCAAAAATCAATAAGCATATTTTACAGCGGGCACGATTGCCCGCCGCTGCTTTCTGTTACTTGCCCACTTTTAGGAGAAAGCTTTTATTTCAGCCGTGCCCCATCTTTAAAAGCATTTCCTACACGTTCACCCAGTCTGTAATATCCGTGGTGTATCGGATCATATGTGATAGGTGTAAATTTATCAAGATCAAGTTCTCCGTCATCTCCGAGATATCTCTCATCTACACTTACATTTTTGATTTCTGCAATATACTTGCTGCCATCAATCACTTTTATAAGCTCACATTCAAGAGTCAATGGAAGCTCATTGATAATAGGTGCATTTACAAATTCACTCTTTGTTGTAGTAAAACCGGCTTTTTGCATCTTATTTTCTACATTATTGGCAGATACAATTCCCACATAATCACAGGCAACCAGATGTTCAAGGTCTGCTACTCCTACTGTAAAAGCCTTGTTTTTTACAATATTATCCGTTGTCTTATGAGCAGATAAATCGACAATAATCTCATTTGCACCTACAATTCCGCCCCATGCTGCATTCATCGCATTTGCCTTGCCGTTTTCATCATATGTTCCAAGAATCATAACCGGCTGTGGATATAAAAATGGTTTTGCTCCAAAATTCTTTCTCATTGTCTTATCTCCTTTTTCGTTTTTTACTTTTACTCGTCTACTGATGGTACCATTTCTGCATACTTTTCAGCGTTAACCTTATGGTTATTTGTGTATATCTTCCTTTATCTGTTCTATCCACTCTGTAATAGCGGACTCCGGTGTTTCCAGATGGTCTTTTCCCATGGAATCAAACTGTATCTGCATTTCACGCATAAACTTAGCGTTTTTGCAATTTTCCTTCATATCTTTTATTACATGTCCCGGCCATCCACCATTTGTCATAAATGGAATAATTGTTTTGCCCGAAAAATCATTTTCTGTTAAAAATGTAAGCACAGCAGGAGCCATCGTGTACCACCATGTTGGTGTTCCTATAGCAATCACTTCATAATCCGCAAGATTTACAGATAACGAATTTATCCGTGGCATAAAACCTGCCTCTACCTCTCTTTTCCCCTGATTCACAACATCTTCATGAGTGCCTTTATATGGCTCTGTTGTCTCGATTCTTGCAATATCTGCACCTGTTTCATTAGCAAGCTGTTCTGCAATTCTTTTCG
>SFGF01000173.1 GCA_004556655.1 Lachnospiraceae bacterium
TGGACTATAGTCAATAAAAAAGACACGATTTTTAAATATATTTTCTGGGAACGGCTAGATTCCTTGCCGATCCCAGAATGTTGCTTCCATTTCGTCTGGTGTCAGATAGCCTAAAGAACCATGTGGTCTGCGAGAGTTATAGAAGCCTTCGATATATTGGAAGACAGAGTGGTATAGGTCACGATAGGTACGAAAATTACGCCTGTTGGTTTCTTCTTTTTTGAGATATTTGAAGAAACTTTCGCAGCAGGCGTTATCAAAAGGATATCCCTTTTTCGAGAAGGACTGGACAACATTCAGTTCATCAAGCAGTTTTCGAAATGCAAAGGCTGTGTACTGTGATCCTCTATCAGAGTGAAACATCAGTCCAGCTGGATAATTTCTGGAATAATATGCTTTCTGAAAGGTCTGGATGACCAGATCCGTATTGGGTTTGGATGATATATTCCAGGAGATAATTTTTCTGGAAAAAAGATCCATAATGATACAAAGATAATACCACTTACCTCCGGCTTTGAGATATGTAAAATCACTTGTCCAGACCAAGTTGGGAGCTTTTTGATGAAAGTCTTGATGCAGGTGATCAGCATAACAACCAGATGACTGTTTTGGGCGAGAAATGGATTTTGGTTTTATTGTGGACATAGGTGGAAGCTGCATGGAACGCATCAGGCGGTACACTCGACCGACGCTGATGTAAATGCCATAGTCACGACCTAAGATATATGTGATTTTATAAGCACCGATGCGTTTATCGTAGTCAGCGTAAATGTGCAGAATCATTTGTTTGATGTTCTGATTCTCAATGGTTCTGGAAGAAGGCAGAGAATAAAAATGTTTGTAATAAGTGCTGCGGTTTACGTTGAGTACACGGCAGAGGGTTTTGATATTGTGCTGGAATCGAAGCTTATAAACTGCATTTAATCTTTGTTTGAGTGTGGCGTGAAGATGGCAATCGCTTTTTTTAGGATGAGGTTTTCTTCTTCAAGCTGAGCATTTCTTTTCTGGAGTTCCTGAATCTGTTTAGCAGTCAGAATTTCACCATTAGATGTTTCAACAGTGGAGTATTGCTTGATCCATCTGGAAAGAGCAGTTTGAGAAACACCATACTCTTTGATCAGAGAAGCTTGTGTTTTGCCATTATGATAGAGCTCAACAAGAGTTCGTTTGAAATCCTCATCATAATAATTTTTTTTAGCCATAAAGATACCTCCTTTTGGTGTCTAGTATTATGGTACATCTGTTTATAAATCGTGTCCACTTATTTAATATAGATCCACATGGAAATGCAGGTGATGATCGAAAGCGGAGCGGTTATCACGTTTGAAAAGAACGATTTTGAGAAAGGAGTTATGAGAAGAGGGAAAGAAGAATCCGAAGCGGAACTGGAAAAGATCGGAGGAGAAGAGAAATGAAGCCGATATTATTTAACACAGAAATGGTCAGAGCGATTCTGGAAAGGAAAAAGACTACGACCAGAAGATTGATCAGACCAAGATATCGGGAAGATGAATCGGGTTTTCAGATTTGCATAAATAAAGCCACTGGGGAACGGTGGGCAGAAAAAGTAAATGAAGATAACTGTGGGGTTTTTGAAGATGGATCTACAAGACAAATCAATCCTCCTTACTGTGTGGGTGAGATTCTATATGTGCGTGAAACATGGATGAATGTGAACACGGAAGAAAATCCAGAATACTTTTATCTGGCTGATGATGATTTACCTGCAGGGGTATTGGAAAAATGGAAGCCTTCTATCCACATGCCAAAAAAAGCGGCACGCATATTTTTGCGGGTAACAGATGTGAGGATAGAACGACTGCAGGATATTGACGACGATGGTGTTATGGCGGAAGGCTTAGAAATCGGAGATGACTTCGATGAATTATGGGATTCTACCATAAAGCCAAAAGATATTAAAAAATATGGATGGAGAGCCAATCCGTGGGTTTGGGTCATTGAATTTGAATGGAGCGAGTAGGAGGTGGCTTTGGATGGAACAGTACAATCCAAGAAAAAATAATGAAGGATACACAGATCTGACAGCTTACGAAGCGGAAAAGAAGCTGCAGGGGAAGCGGGCGAAAATGGTGGGTGCATTATTTGAACAGATGATTAGTGCTTCCTGCAGATATTACAAAGAAGCGGGTATTGCTGTAATCGAAAAAACACCGGAACCGATGAAACCTCTCTCCAAGATGGACAAGCACGGACAGTTCAAAGCCTGCTTCACAAAGGCCGCACAGCCGGACTATAAAGGCACACTGCAGGGCGGGCGCACAGTGATATTCGAAGCAAAACATACGGACAAAGAAACCATTACATATAACCGTCTTACAGAAGCCCAGATGGATGCCATGGAAGCATACCATGAGATGGGAGCGGAATGTTTTATTCTCGTATCATTCAACTTCTGCGATTTCTACCGCATTCCGTGGACGGAATGGAACGATATGCCGATGCTATACGGCAGAAAGTACATGAAGCGGTGCGAACTGGAAAGATACCGCATCAAAGAAAAAGGGAATGTCCTGTATTTCTTGGATGGACTGGAAGCGGGTGGAAAGATTGGCTAAGCCTGGCAGACCAAAAGGAGGAACAAATGAAAGAGATATCGGCGTTAGATGGTGCGGCCTGTTTAAATGCAGAAAGAGAAAATGGATACATATTTGTTGTGAAGACTGCAGGGAAAAGGATTGCGAAGCGCGATGTCTGAATATTCCAAAGAAATGTGGGCAGGTCCAAAAAGTGGGGTGATAAGTTGAAAAAAAGTATTCTTGTGCAGTATGCAGATATGAAAGAAGAAATCAAAGATATCAGAAAAAGAATAGAAAAAACAAAGGATAAAATCAAATTCATTGAAAAAGGTGGAACTGTATTTGATGTGGTGAGCGGTACTAGGAGGGATGGGACGTTTGGAAGCATCAAGATAGAAGGGTTTCCGAAGCGGGAATATAATAAACAGGTTGATGCATTGAAACGATATCTAATGATTCTTGAAAAGGCAGAAACGAGGGAAATTCAGATTCTGACGGAAATAGAAGAATACATAAATTCAATCGAAGATGCTAGAATACGAATGATTATTCGGTATAGAATCATTGATGATATGCAGTGGAAAGAAATCGCATCACGTATTGGTGGGAAAAATACAGAAGATAGCATAAGAAAGGCATTCGAAAGATTTATTGAAAAATAAAAGTTGTCCGAAATGTCCGTTTGCAATGTGCTATAGTGTTATTATGGAAATCGAATGTAAACGAAACGGCACCTGACAAGGGTGCCATTTCTATTTTGGAAGAAAGGATGATGCACGTGAAAGAATTTGCAAAGAAATTTTACAAGTCAAAAACATGGAAAAAGTGCAGAGCATCCTACATCAGCAAAAGAAGAATGATAGACGGCGGTCTCTGTGAAATCTGTGGGAAGCGGATAGGCTACATCGTTCACCACAAGAAAGCGTTGACACCTGAGAACATCGGAGATCCTGAAATATCACTATCACATGATAACCTAGAGTATGTCTGTAAGCCTTGTCACGATGAAGAAGAAGGACATTTCATCCAGAGAAAGAAGGGGAATTGTTCGTTCGATGCGGACGGTCAGCCAATAGACAAAAGAAAATTAAAATGACAGTATCCCCCCCTATTTTTATTTTTGGTTTTGAAACTTTAGTTATCTCACTTTGAAGCGTTCTTGCGCTCTTATTGTCAAAGTCTAAGTCTAATACCTTATCACAGTACTCGTATGCTTCCTTGTAGAACCC
>SFGF01000174.1 GCA_004556655.1 Lachnospiraceae bacterium
AAGGAAGCGAGAGCGGCCGCACATATGAAATGGTTTGTCAACCAAAAAAGGCTAAAATATCGAAAAAATTTCAGCCTTTTTATAAATATTTTAATTACTGAGAAACGGGACAAAATCCTTAACTAAACGACATTGGGACAGACCCCTGTCCTGTTTATTTATATGGTATCAATTAAACAACATCCGCTGACAATCTTATTCCACTGGTTTTCACTGAGCGCTACATTCCGTCCGTGGTGGAGTGATTGTTTTGCAGGGAAGTAAGGAAGCCGTGGCTGTTCCAGTTCTTCCAGTACAGGGACATTTCCATCCAGATAGGAGCGGATCCGGCGGCGGTTACTTTCCAGACGGGTGATCACACCGCCCAGTTTAATATCCAGCAGTTCATAGCCGAATGGTTTGGCATCCCGCATCCACAATTGTTCCCGAAGTAATTTCATGTTCCACATTTTCTTTGTCAGACGGGGGATAACTTCCTCGCAAATCCGATCCAGTGTGGATAAATCTTTTTGTTCATATGCATGTTTGATACGGATTCCAAGGTCCGCTTTTTCGGACAGTATCTCTGCCAATAGTTGATAATAGGTAAAAAGTCCCTGATATGCAGGTGAAGTTTTTACGCAGGATTCCAGGCGTTTCGCAAGTTCGCCATAATACGAAACAGTGTCAAGAACCTGTATGTGGTAATCAAACATACCCAGCAGATTGTCCTGATAAAGCAGATACTTGGATGGATTGTCAGAAGTAATATTTGTATCATTTTCTACGAAAAGGGAATCGAAGGATTCCAGCTGATAGAAGTCTTCCAGCCTGCCATTGATGGTAATATTAAATTCTTCAGCCAGTTCTGTTTCATTTACTTCTTCATGAAATCCCATATGAGCAAATAAAACCAGTCCGGGGTATACGGCATCTACCGGTGTTTCGGAGCCATTATCCATCCAACCGGTACAAAATACTTCTTTCAGATGATGTTCCCGACAGGCTTTCAATCCGGTGAGTGTGCACTTGAAGGTCCGGGAATAATTTGGTGCAATGCCGTTCCAGATCCAGCTTCCGCCGGCGAATATAATATTATCGGACAACTTTTCGTGAGCATTAAGCAGAGTATGGTAAATGGATTCATCATCATTATAGTAGTCCCAGTAAACAAGACCAAGTCCATCATCCGGTTTTACCCACTGTGAGGTGTTGCGGATGGCTTCGGTGTCGTAATAGCTGCTTCCTGTATTGGCAGTGATATACATATCACTCCAGATCATAGGTTCCAGTTCCAGCTTTTTGCAGATTTCAAATACACGGGAACTGTGCTCCTTAATCAACTGAGAGCTTTTTTTATATCCGTTCTGAGTCAGATAGTTGCCCAATCCCAGTGCAGCTGCCTCGTCCATTCCCAAATGTACACGTCGGGTGGAGTAGGATGCTTTCACAGATCGGAGTAATTCTTCTATAAATTGATATACTTCTTCTTTTCCGACAAACAGAATATCATCGGTATCTTTGAGCGGTGTACCCATAGGCCACTTGAGGGCATTTCTAAGATGCGCAAGAGTCTGGATGCAGGGAATCAGTTCAATTCCGAATATCTTTGCGTATACATCTATTTCCCGAATTTCATTCTGTGAATATCTGCCCCGGTAGGTTCCGAAATACGGTTCTTCAGGGACCTCGTAAGTATCTTCCGTGTAGAGCAGCAAATCATTCATGCCCAGTTTTGCAAGGATACGGATCAGGGATTTGACTTTTTCCACGGTGAAAACAGAGTTTCTTGAACAATCCAGCATATAACCGTTTTTCGGAAAAATCACAGGTTCCTCTTTTTGAACAGAATCTTTATCGAGATGATGAAGAATCCAGTTCAGTCCACGAAAATAATGAGCAGTCTCCCGGCATTTAATACGGATAGTATTTCCTTCTTTTGTTGTAGAAAGAGTTTCAGTGTCCTGAAAAAGAACCTCAATCTGCAGATCGGATTCTTTTGGACCCAGATGAAGTTCCTGAAATAAAATGGCAGTTCCCTTCTCTATGCGCCGGATATCTTCCGGTGTTCCATTTAATACATAAGTCATGGCACGTTCCTCCTGAAATAATGCGAAATGCCAAGGTAAAATGACGGTATTTCACAAATCTTTTAGACTATTGTACTGAATTGGAAAGGAAAAGTAAATAGGACAGGGGACAGTTTTGTGTCCTGGTATTGGGGGTAAATAGTGTCGATAAGAAATCATTGCGATACGGAAAAAGATGATTTACAATAATTCATACAGAAAGTATGGGAAATACATCTGTTGTTCAGTTCTGTTAAATCATCAATAAGGTTGCGTCAGACAATCTATATCAAAATTCCCCCAACATCATTAAAATTAAAAGCAGAGCATAGAATTATATATAACTTCTCGGAATCTCAATGAATGAGATTCCAACCGAAAATTGACAACTGAATATCGTGCAGGAAAAGAAATTTACGAGAAATGGACATAAACATTCGACATAGTGTGTACTATACCTTGAAAAATTTTATGGAGTCGTTTAAGATAACATTATTAAGGGGCCAATCTTAATAATGAATCTTGAAATGCCTCGACTGACGGCATTTCCCAGGCATCAAGATGTTGTAGCATCATGATGCCGTAGAGGCGGCAGTACCA
>SFGF01000175.1 GCA_004556655.1 Lachnospiraceae bacterium
GGATCATCGCCACCACTGCCATGAATAGACTATCATATTTAATCTTTTCCGACAAGCATTTTTATGACATCAATGCACCTCCGATATAAAATCATTTTTTAATTGTTAAAGAAATTTGCTGATTTTATTTGGAGGATGCTAAAATGAATGAAAAATATCTTTTTAAATTACAGCAGGATATGCTGTTAAAAAACTTTGCCCCTAACACCTGCCAGGATTATTATCGTTTTGTTAAAAAATTTCTGGAATTCACCGGCAAAGATGCCATGTCTATTACCTATGCAGATATTCGTAAATTTATCTTTTTTATGAAGGATATTGAAAATAAAAAACCTTCTACTATTAATCTTTATACGGCTGCAGTCAGATTCTTCTTTGAATATACCCTTGGTTATGTATGGGATTCTAAAAAGATTCCAAAAATGAAACGCGACCGCACACTTCCTGTTATCCTTACAAGAGAACAGGTAAATCAGCTGATTGATTCCATGGATAATTATAAGCATAAGGCAATTACGGCAACCATGTATTCATCAGGACTCAGAGTAAGTGAAGTGTGCCATCTTCGATATGAGGATATACGCCGAAAGCAAAAAATGATCCATGTTCCGCTTTCTAAAAATCGGCAGGACAGATATACAATCTTAAGCGATAGGAATCTGGAAATTCTTACTGAATATTGGTACCGTTTTGACCGTCCAAGGGAATGGCTCTTCCCAAGCCAGGTACGAAGGGATCAACCACTTACAACCTCAACCGTTGAATTGTTTATAAAAAACCATGCGAAAAACTTAGGCCTCCCGGAGGGCGTAACTCCCCATACAATGAGACACTGTTTTGCATGTCATGCCCTGGAAAATGGTGTCAGCCATACATTTATTCAACAGCTTCTTGGTCATCGTAGTCCTAACTCCACCGATGTTTATCTTCAGATGACGTCGAAGGCCCTTATGGGAATCCAAAGTCCATTTGATACCTACAAAGTAAGGGAGCAGGAGGATAACTGCAATGGTGAATAACCCTAACATGCAGGATGTCCTGAATAAATTTTACCCCAAGTACCTGGAAACATATACACCAAATGAACGGCAGGCAAAAGCGGTACATCATATCATTAACTGTAAAACTGGTGCATATGGTGCAAATATCTCAATGTGCAACAAATGTGGCCATATTCAATATCATAATAATTCCTGTCGTGACAGATCCTGTCCGATGTGTCAGGCTATTTCTAATGAACTTTGGGTAGACGCACAGAACGAGCATGTTCTGGATATAGATTATTATCATTTGGTCTTTACGGTTCCAAGCGAATTAAATTCTTTGATATATTGTAACCAGAAAGAACTATATTCCCTGTTTTTTCAAAGTGTATCTGAAACAGTGATAGAATTATCAGAAAATCCGGCACATATGGGAGGTACACCTGGTTTTATCAGCATTATGCACACATGGGGTTCCAATCTTTCCTTCCATCCCCATCTTCATGTGTTATCAACTAGCGGCGGTTTAGATGGAAATCGTAACTGGCACCAGAAAAATGACGGATTTTTTCTTCCCGGAAAGGCAATGGCAATGCTGTTCAAAGGAAAATATATGTCTGGTCTTAAAAAACTTCACGATTCTGGGAAACTCTGTTACGAAGGTGATGCTAAAAAATACCACAATCAGTATGAGTATCAGGAGTTGTTGAATATCTGCTATGAAAAACACTGGGTTACAGATATCCGGGAATCTTTTGCGGGCGCAGAAACGGTAATGCATTATCTGGGACGTTACACACATCGGATAGCAATCAGCAACCGCCGTATCCTCCGTATGGATGAAAGTACCGTGACTATCAGGGTAAAGGATTATAAAAGAAACGGTGAATGGAAGGAATTAACTCTGGATGGAGTAGAATTCGTCCGCCGTTTTCTTATGCATGTTCCTCCGAAAGGATTTGTGAGGATTCGTCACTATGGTCTCATCAGCAACCATAACAAGCGAAAGCTGATTCCGATATGCAGAAACCTGATCGGTTGTCGTGAGTTTCTGAGACGATTCAGGAAGGATGACAAAGTACAGGCAATCAGAGTACTGTATAAAAAAGATGTCACTGTATGTCCTTGTTGTGGAGGCACAGTGTCATATGAAGTATGTTCCAGATATGTGACGCGTCGAAAAAGCAGTGCCTAATCTGTACAGAAACCAAATATGACGTTCAAAAAACTGGGGTAAGGGGAAGTATGCCCAAAATCCAAAAAGAGCCAGAATATACAACTACCTCCATGTTTTAATGTTATTTCAATTTCCTTCCAAAAACGGAAGAATGAGGTGTTGAAATCCCATATACGGGACGCGACTTTGTTCAATTCGGAAAAACCAAAAGTGTGCTGAATAAGAGGGCACCGAAAGTTGCCCTCTTATTCAACCCACCTTCGGTTCTTTCCTTAGAAATTATGCATAGTAAGTAATTATGGAAAGTTGGAGGAAGAAAAGCCTATATATTCAGTATTTCTTTCTCCAATTACTTTGCATAATTACACAACTCTATTTACCAAAGTTTTTGAGCCAGTTAAGCAGATCATTATCTTCCTGCCAGGATGGCATTTCCCCATCTGAGGGACTTTG